>CAYJAM010000182.1:0-5539 GCA_964367725.1 uncultured Sphingobacterium sp.
CCGGAGCCACCTAAACCTAAAATTGATCAGATTAAATTCCCTCCTCCTGTAGTTGTTCCTGCAGAGCAGGTAAGAGATGAAGAGCCACCAACAGTTGAAGAACTGAAGGTTGCCGATCCTGGTCAGAAAACGATTGAAGGTGATCCGAATGCAGATATCGTAATTGATGAGCCTGTAGGAGAAGCGCCTAAAGAAGTTGCTGTCATCGAGGATAACAGTATCAGGGATTTTGCAAGTGTTGAAGTACTTCCTGAATTTCAGGGCGGTATGGCCGGATGGGGTAAATATCTTCAGAAAAATCTGAAATATCCTCCAATGGCGCGTGAAAACAACATAACTGGCCGTGTAATTATGAGCTTTGTAGTTGAGAAAAATGGTCAGTTAACAGATATCAAAGTATTAAGAGGTATCGGTGGCGGTTGTGACGAGGAAGCTGTTAGGGTATTGAAGAATGCACCGGCATGGAAGCCAGGTATACAAAATGGTCGTCCGGTTCGTGTTGCTTACACTATGCCTATCTTCTTCCAGTTGGCAGGACAATAATTGTCTATGTCTTTCTCTAAAGAAGAAAAGAAAATACAGAAATCGCCCGCAAAGCGATTTCTGTTTATTTTAGGGCTTGGGATGTTTGCTCTTTACTTTGCATTAGGGGTCGCGATTATCTTCTGGAAAGATTTTCCAATTAATCTCGATTTCGGTTACAGAGTTGCTTTTGCATTGCTCCTGATCATTTATTCTTTTATCAGGTTTGTGCGTTTACTGCGCTCTTAAGAGTTAATATGAAAAGAATCAGGTATATTTTTTCGGCAGGTTTTCTGTTCGTTCTTTTTTCATGTCAGAGTAATACCGCTTCCGTTCAGCAATCATATACAAGTGGTTTTGAGCAAATTTTGGTTGATGAATCGTTTGCACCAATCATTGAGGATCAGGAATATTTGTTTGAAAGCACCTATTCAGATGCTAAGCTGGATCTGGTAATGAAATCTGAAAATGAATTATTAAATTTGTTTTTAAGCGACAGTATTCAGGTGGCAGTTTTATCCCGGCTTTTAACTCCTGAAGAGACAAAGCATTTTGAGGGGCGAAATATAAAGATTCGAATTAATCGCTTTGCGATAGACGGTATTGCTCTAATTACAAAGAATCCTTCAAAAGATTCTACTGTTCTTGTTCAGGATATAATCAAAGTTTTGAAAGGCAAGGATTCAGCCATTCAAAGTTTGGTGTTTGACAATGCAAATTCGAGTACAGTAAGATACTTTAAGGAATTAGCAGGCGTTAAAGAACTTCCGGCGGAAGGTGTTTATGCGCTTAAGTCCAATGCCGAGGTAATCAGATACGTAAATGAGAACCCCGGAGCAATTGGCGTAGTAGGTGTCAACTGGATGGTACAGCCTCCAACCGATCTCGAAGAGACTGTGGGTGGTTTGAAAATATTGGGAGTAAAAAATTTAGAAGGACAGGCAGGTTCTGATGCCTTTTATAAACCTACTCAAAATGACATTGCATTGGGATTATATCCTTTAACAAGGTCATTGTACATAATTAACTGTGAAGGTGGTGCAGGTTTAGGCACAGGTTTTGCATCATTCATTGCAGGTGAACGTGGACAAAGGGTTGTACTTAAATCCGGACTATTGCCGGATAGTATTCCTTCACGGGAGATAAATATTGTAAACTAAATTAAAATTGTAACATGATGAACAAGGCAGTAAAAATAACCTTGGGGTTGATATTAGTTGGTTCAGCAGTTTTTGCTCAGAGTTTAGCTGATGCCCGTAAGGCAATTGATGCGGAACAGTACCAGAAAGGAAAGGCTATTTTAAATACCTTAACAAGTACTCAGCCTACAAACGCCGAGAACTTTTTCTTTTTAGGTAATCTGTATTTGACAACCAGTCCTATATATGTCCGTCCAGATTATATAGACTCAGCTAAAACAGCATTCAGCAAAGGGATTGCAGCGAATGATGAATATGCTTTAAATCATGTTGGTTTAGGCGCTGTAGAACTTGCAAGAAAGGGTAACCCAAAAGCTAATTTTGATAAAGCAATTTCCCTGACTAAAAAGAAGGATCATACCACAGACCTTTATATCGGTCGTGCATATGTTCACGCCCCGGCACCAATGATCGCTGAGGGTTTGGTTCATCTTGAGAAAGCAAAATTGCTTAATGATAAAGATGCCCAGCTGTTTCTCGTGTTGGGAGACGCTTATCGTGAGCAACAAAAGAACGGTGAGGCCTTCAGTGCATACAGAAGTGCATTCGAACTGGATAAAACATTCCTGAGGTCTAAAGTTGAATTAGGGAAGATCAATAAATTGTCTAAAGCTTATCCTGAAGCAATTGCAGAATTTAACAGTGTTATTGCTCTGGATGCAACTTACGGACCAGCTTATCGTGAATTAGCTGAGACCTATTTTGGCTGGGCATGGACATCTCAAAAGGAGTATGCTGGTCGTATTCAGCAAGCGGTTCAATTTTATGAGAAATACATGGACCTAACGGATCGTTCATTAGATTCCCGTTTACGTCATGCAGACTTTTTATTCTTAGCAAAGGATTTCAAATTGCTTGAAGCTGAAGCTATTGAAATGTCAAAACTTGATAAAGTAAACCCAAGAGTTTTGCGCTATCTTGCTTATTCTGCTTTTGAAAATGGAAATTTTGCATCTAGTGCCCAGGCACTTAAAGATTTCATCTCTAAGGTTGAACCAAGTCGTTTAATCTCTCAGGATTATCTTTACCTTGGAAGAGCCCAGATGAAAGATACTACCATGTTTACTGAAGGATTGGCAAACATAACAAAGGCAGTAGAAATGGATTCTACCAATGCAGCTGTTATGAGTGAGATCGGTCAGGCCTTATTTAAAGGAAAGAAATACGAAGCTGCAGCCAAAGCATATGAAATATCTATCAAGAACCCTGAAAGAGCTCTACTTGACTACTACTATTTAGGTTCTTCCTATTATTTCAATTATGGGGCATTAAAAAATGCAAACCTCAATCCTGAGAAAGACTTATTAGTAAAAGCGGATTCATCTTTTGCATATCTTTTGCAACGTGCTCCTACAACTCAAATTGCATGGCAATACAGAGGTCGTATCAATCGATTACTCGATGATGAAAATGATAGTCAGGGTTTGGCAGTTCCGTTTTATGCAAAATATATAGAATTGGTAACAGTTGAAAAGCCTGAACTTGCCGCAAAGAGTTCTCCAGGTCTTATTGAAGCATACAATTACCTTGGTTCTGTTGCCGCCAGAAAGGATGGAGACAATGTAAAAGCCAAAGAGTACTTCGATAAGGTTCTTGCTTTAGATCCTGCAAATGTTACAGCGACACAGGCAGTGAAGGCAATAGACGGAAGTAAGTAAAAAAGTAATTACCATGAAAAGAGAAGTCCCTGAACATTGTTTAGGGACTTCTTTTTTTTTATATTTGCCCAGCAAAAAACAACAATGGAAGCACAAAGTACTGCCGTAAACTATCTCCCGATTATATTTCAAATGCTTATTGCCCTTGGCTTTGTAGTCCTGACAATGACAATTACCCATTTGGCTGGTCCAAAGCGTAAAACGAAAGATAAATTGGTTGCATTTGAGTCAGGGATTGAGTCTATTGGCAATGCACGCCAGCCTTTTTCCATTAAATATTTTTTAGTTGCTATTCTTTTTGTCCTTTTTGACATAGAGGTTATTTTCATGTATCCCTGGGCTGTTAACTTCCGCGATTTTGGAGTTAATGGTTTACTTGAAATGTTTGTATTTATGGGAACGCTCCTACTTGGGTTTATTTATATAGTAAAGAAGAAGGCACTGGATTGGGAATAGCGTTTAGACTGTTTCTAAATAATGGTTTAGACAATTGAAAACATTAAATTTCTTAAATTTGGGCTCATTTTAGACTTGTCTGAATTGGGCTTTTTCTTTTGAAGAATTATGACTGAAGTAAATTTAGTAGAAGCGCCTCCGGGTATTGAGGGATCAGGTTTTTTTGCTACCTCAATGGATAAGGTAGTTGGATTGGCCAGGTCTCATTCTTTATGGCCATTACCTTTCGCAACTTCCTGCTGTGGAATTGAATTCATGGCAACCATGGGATCACACTACGATTTTGCCCGATTTGGATCAGAAAGGCCCAGCTTTTCGCCACGTCAGGCGGATCTTTTGATGGTAATGGGTACTATTGCCAAAAAAATGGGACCGGTATTGAAGCAGGTTTATCTTCAGATGGCAGAACCACGTTGGGTTATTGCAGTAGGTGCATGCGCTAGCAGCGGTGGAATATTTGATACATATTCTGTAATGCAGGGTATTGATGAAATTATTCCGGTCGACGTTTACGTTCCGGGTTGTCCGCCAAGACCAGAAGCTATAATCGATGGATTTAATAAAATACAGGAACTGGTAAGAAATGAGTCGCTTCGCAGAAGAGACTCTCCAGAATATAAGGAATTATTAGAAAGATACGGAATCCAGTAATGGGCAAACTCAATAATCAGCAAGTTATACAAAGTTTAACATCAGCTTTTGGGGACAGGATTTCTGTTCCTTCAGAACCTTATGGTTTTTTAACTTTTGAAACTTCAGCTGAAAATATCAGCGAAGTGCTTCGTTTCCTTAAAGAGGATAAAGAGCTAAAATTTAATTACCTGACTGACATTACAGGCATACATTATCCTGAACAGAAGCTTTCAATTGGTGTAATCTACCATTTGCATAGTCTAACCAATAATGTTCGCGTCAGGATTAAGGTATTTATAGATGGAGATGCACCACACATTCCAACTGCAACTAATCTTTGGGAAGGCGCAAATTGGATGGAACGTGAGACTTACGACTTTTTTGGAATCATATTCGATGGACATCCGAACCTTGTAAGAGTTTTAAATGTTGATGAAATGACGGTTTTCCCGATGCGCAGAGAGCATCCTCTGGAAGACCCGAATCGTGTTGATAAAAAGGATTATTTCTTCGGAAGATGACGAATCACCCTATATTCACAGATAACGACCCTCAGAAGGAAACGTTTATATTAAATCTCGGTCCAACGCATCCGGCGACGCATGGTGTCTTTCAGAATATTCTGGAAATGGATGGAGAGCGCATTATTAGTGGTGTTTCAACCATTGGCTACATTCATCGTGCATTTGAAAAAATTGCTGAGCACCGTCCTTTTTATCAGATCACCCCGTTAACAGACCGTTTAAATTATTGTTCATCTCCAATAAATAACATGGGATGGCATATGACGGTTGAAAAATTACTCGGTATTGAAACCCCAAAGCGGGTTGATTACCTTAGAGTAATCGTTATGGAGCTTGCCCGTATTTCAGATCATTTGATATGTAATGGGATTTTAGGGGTAGATACCGGCGCATTTTCGGGCTTTCTGTACCTGATGGAAGAGAGAGAACACATCTACGAAATATACGAAGAAATTTGTGGTGCAAGACTTACCACTAATATCGGCCGTATCGGCGGCTTTGAACGTGATTTTAATGATATCGCCTTTGCCAAGATCAAAAAATTCCT
>CAYJAM010000183.1:0-4169 GCA_964367725.1 uncultured Sphingobacterium sp.
AATCAATTACAAATTGGTATTTTCCGGTTTGGCGATACAAATCTCTCTTGCAGTTTTCATACTTAAAATTCCGATAGGCAAAAGTATTTTTTCCTGGCTTGGTGATGCGGTTACAAAAATCCTGAACTTTTCACAGGCTGGAGCAGCATTTGTATTCGGCCCCTTAGTCAATACAGCCAATATGAGCAAGGCTTTTGGAAATGGGAACGAATTTATCTTCTTCTTCAATATTATTCCTACCATCATTTTTGTAGCCGTATTAGTTAGTGTTGCTTATTATCTGGGGATTATGCAGCGCATTGTAAAATTCATAGCCTATATCGTTTATAAATTAATGGGAGTCTCAGGTTCAGAGGCACTTTCTAATGTGGCCAGTGCATTTGTAGGACAAGTTGAGGCACAGATCATGATCAAACCTTATTTAAAAGGTATGACCATGTCAGAATTATTAGCATCCATGACGGGTAGTATGGCTTGTATCGCAGGTGGGGTTATGGCAGTTTATATTGCCTTGGGTGTGCCGGCTGAATATCTCATTGCTGCCAGTTTAATGGCCGCTCCTGCCGCATTAGTCATTTCCAAGATCGTTTGGCCAGAGACAGAAATCTCTGAAACCAAGGGAAGGGTATCTTTAGAAATTAAGAAAACAAATGCGAATCTGGTTGACGCAATCTCCCATGGCGCAAGTGATGGATTAAAAGTTGGTTTAAATGTTGTGGCCATGCTGATAGGGTTTATTGCCATCATTGCACTGGTTGATTTTGTACTTGGAAAAATTGGATTCGGGCTTCACAGTCTGGGACTAACACTTTCTTTCATTGGTATCAATTTACAGACACTTAGCCTAAACCAAATTCTGGGATCACTTTTCTCAATTTTTGCATACGCCATGGGCGTTCCGGGCAAGGATATTCAAATAGCAGGTTCCTTAATGGGTACAAAAATGGTAATCAATGAATTTGTAGCATATCTCGACCTCGCAAAGATCAAAGAAACCCTGGATCCTAAAACTATACTGATAACCAGCTTTGCCTTGTGTGGATTTGCGAATTTCAGCTCGATTGCTATACAGGTTGGGGGAATTGGAGAACTATCTCCGGAAAGAAGAACCGACCTAGCCAAGCTTGGAATGCGGGCCCTGATCTGCGGCACACTTGCCTCCTATCTTTCTGCAACAATCGCAGGAATTTTGATGTAGAAAAATATTAACCTGAGTTCGACAATATTAGGAAGAACAAAAAATTCGGATATAATTGTTCAGATAAGTCTTTTGTACCAAATTGATTTAATTTAGAAAATCAATACCTGTGTGTCATAGCTTGGTTCAGCCCTTTCCTTCGGAGTATTTCCGGCAAGAAATTGCCTCCTATTTCAAATTACAATTAGCCGGAAGATACTTCCTGCTGAAAGGTTTATTTTACCCGGAACTGTTTTTCATCGGAATGGTAAGCCCGGCAACAAAACCATATGCTGCTGCGCGCATGCCTCGCGTTTCAGGAATTAAAAAAGAATCCCATGCGAAACGCGAGCGCTAGCAAGTGTAGGCACTGGACTTTGGTGACCGGAGAATCACAGACCTTACTTTCTAAAACAAATGAAAAATCTTCAATCTAATTAGTCCTGAAAGATTTTATATCGAACTCAGGTTAAAACATTAGTTTTCAATATTTTATAAATAATTTGAGTTCTTCCTTATGCAAAAAAAACTCCCTTGGATCTAGCCAAAGGAGTTTTTGTATAATTTTAGCAGGGAATTAACGATTCTTTAAATCAACATATGTACGAACCGTCTCACCAGTAAATATTTGTCTTGGTCTGCCAATAGGTTCTTTATTCTCTCTCATTTCCTTCCATTGAGCAATCCATCCCGGTAAACGTCCTAAAGCAAAAAGTACAGTGAACATATCTGTTGGAAAGCCTAATGCCCGGTAAATAATACCGGAATAGAAATCTACATTTGGATAAAGTTTACGATCAACAAAATAAGGATCGTTCAAAGCTGCAGTTTCAAGTTTCTTTGCAATATCCAGAACCGGATCATCAATACCCAGTTTATCAAGAATTTCGTCACATGCTTTTTTAATAATTTTAGCACGCGGATCAAAATTTTTGTAAACGCGATGACCAAATCCCATTAATCTGAAACCATCATTCTTATCTTTTGCTTTATTGATCCATTTTTCAGTATCACCACCGTCATTTTTAATCTCTTCAAGCATTTCAATTACTGCCTGGTTAGCTCCTCCATGAAGTGGACCCCAAAGTGCTGAAATACCCGCTGATATGGAAGCATATAAATTACAGTCTGATGAACCAACCATACGAACGGTTGAGGTAGAACAGTTTTGCTCATGATCGGCATGAAGAATGAACAAAACATTCATTGCCTTCACTACTACCGGATCAATCTCGATTTGTTCTGTACGCTGACCAAAGGTCATGTTCAGAAAATTACTTACATAATCAAGGCTGTTCTGTGGGTATATGATCGGATGCCCGAGTGATTTCTTATAAATCCAGGAAACCACGGTAGTCATTTTTGCAAATAACTTGATAATAGTCAGATTTTGCTCTTCCGGAGTTTGCTTTGCATTCAGGGATTCAGGATAAAAAGAAGAAAGGGAGCAAATCAATGACGAAAGCTGACCCATGGGATGAGATTTTGAAGGAAATCCATCAAAAAATTTCTTCATATCCTCATGCACAAGAGTATGCCTTGAAATACTCGACTGAAAGGCATCAAGCTGAGTTTGATTTGGCAATTCACCATAAATCAAAAGATAGGCAACTTCAATAAAAGTAGATTTCTCTGCTAATTCTTCAATACCATAGCCTCTGTATTTTAAAATTCCATCTTCTCCATCCAAAAATGTAATGGCACTTTTTGTTGCACCAGTATTTTTATATCCAGAATCAAGAGTTATATATCCGCTTGCGTCCCGAAGTTTAGAAATATCAATGGCCTTTTCACCTTCAGTGCCAGTAATGATTGGCAGTTCGTAAGTTTGTTCTCCTATTTTTAAGGATGCTGATTCTGACATAAAATTCTAATAGTTGATTCACAAAACTAATAATTATGTGCGCTTTTGAACTAATTTTGGTAAAAGCTTTTGCAATATTTTTGTTAAAAAATTAAAAAAGTATTTAAATAATGTAAGATTGACTGGTATTTAATAAAATCTGAATGAAAATTTACAGTCCTTAAAACAGCTGCGAATTATTTCTTCGCTAAAGTTTCTTTCACCTCACCGCAATGAAGCATCTCATCACCATAGTAGGGATTCATTATTTCAGACTGTGAAGATAGCCAGTATCCACCTTCTCCCTCATTCGCCATCGGACAATATTGAACATAAATGCTGCCTGATGCTATCTCAGATTGTTTAAACAAAGTAATCACATCATTACTTAAAGCAGTAAAACTGGTCCGCTGTTCCGAGAGATCTGTACTGGCAGCAATTTTCTCAGCTAAAATTGCGGTATTTTCAGAACCTTTAATTTTTCGCAGAGCTGATCCAAGTTCTGCGGCAGCTATCCGGGCTTCAGATGCATTTGATTTAACAAGTACATCCTTTAGATCCACATAACATTTATAGGCCTGATTGATTGAAGTGTCTCTTAATTCAACTGCAACTGCAGGTACCGTTACAAGTGAATCACTTGCAGGAGCTTCTTTGCTTTCCTGAGTCTGGTTGCAGGCTGAAAACCAAGCCGCCAATGCAAAAATTGAAATACTAAGTTTTATTTTATACATGATAATTGGTTTTATAGCTCAAATATCGAAATTTTATTGAAAGAAGATAAGAAAAGGGGGTATCAAAGCAAATTAGGTCTGATTTGATTAGAAAACTCAGCAATTAATTACCTTTTAAGTATTAGATAACCACGGTTCATATTTTTGGTTCTAACACCATTATTCGTAATGAACGTATTTACGATATAGAAATAGACCCCGTCAGTCAGTGGCGCATCAGCATTCACAAGCAGACCTTTATTGGCATAACCTTTAAATGTCCTTTCACTGCTATTGTATGCCTTTATATTAAATAATTCATTGCCCCATCTGTTGAAAATAACAACCTCATTATCAGGATAATTTTCAATATTCCTGATAGTAAAATATTCATTTCCAAGACCACCCTTTCCTCCATTTAATACTTTTATTTTTT
>CAYJAM010000183.1:4179-5538 GCA_964367725.1 uncultured Sphingobacterium sp.
TTGGAGAAAGAAGCGGATCAATTTCTATATCCTGATTAATTGGTTCTACTCCTGGAATGTCAGTTATTGGTGGAGGTGGATAAACATCATTGATCGTAACCAGAGCTCCATTTCCTATTTTAACTGCAGCATTAGAAACTGTCTTTATCTTTATTTTGATGTCCTCTGCCCCTTCTTCAAATGGATCATTTATTACGGCAATCGTAATCTTATCAGTTGTAGAGAATGAACCTTTTGGTATTCTTATTCCCTGATAATTATCCAGAACTAAATAATCTTTTTCCTTTTCTGCTTTTCCACTGTATTCGAGCGTTACGAAAACATCTTCAGGAAATGTTTGCCTTAATCGGGCTGTAATACTGACCTTGCCCCCTTCTTTAACTGAAGAAATTTCTGGGCTTAGACTTACAAGGGAAATAGGGCTTACGGTAATTTGCACCTTAGCTGTTTTACAATTTCCGCTGATATTACAAATCTGATAAGTAAAATTAGTCTGTCCATTAAAACCACTATCTGGCTGGAAACTGAATTTTCCATCCTGATTGAAAACAATCTTTCCATTCAAAGGTTCTGACAATTTAAGAAAGGTCAATTTTTCATTATTAGGGTCTGAATCATTTGGGGACACATCACCCGCAAAAGGGACTTGTTGCTCAGTTTTAAAGCTATCATCCAGTGCGACCGGTGAACAATCTCCATATAAAATCTCAGTTTCGGCTTTGAGAGAACAGCCATTTGAATCTGTAATAAGCAGAGTATATTTACCCGGTTTGACATTTTTTATTTCAGGATTATTTAAAGCTTTATTTTCATTCCAGATCAGGATGTATGGCGCCTTCCCTCCTTTTATATTTGCTGTAATGTTACCGTCGGAAGTATTCTGACAGGAGGCATTTTTAACGATTAATGAAACGGACAATCGCTCAGGCTGGGTAATCAAAATTTCCATTGTAGTTGTACAGGAGTTCGCGTCTGTTACTGTTACGAAATAGTCTCCAGCTTTAATCCCGATTAGATTCCTGGTTGTCTGACCAGAACTCCATTTGTAAGAATAAGGTGCAGTTCCACCGGCTAGTGTCAGGTTGATTGCACCTGTACTTTCACCAGAGCAATTGACATTAGTTTGTGTACTGCTTAGTGCAAGAACTGCAGCTGGCTGGGTGATCAGAATCGTCTCAGTTTTGGTGCAGCCTTTTGAATCGGCGACGGTAACCGTGTAGGATCCTGCAGTTAGGCCGAACAGATCTTCCGTTGTCTGACCAGAACTCCAGCTAAACGTGTAAGGTGCTGTTCCACCCGAAACTGTCAGATTGATTGAACCAGTGCTTTCCCCATAGCAATTGACATTGGTTTGAGTGC
>CAYJAM010000184.1:0-5531 GCA_964367725.1 uncultured Sphingobacterium sp.
AAAATATAACAAAGAATAAAATATGGAAGTAAGTAAAGATCCCTTATCTACGATTTTGGATGTCAATGATCTTGAAGATGATATTCAACACGTAAATAATCCGATTGTGGGGCTTGAGCCCATTGTAAAAAAGTATCTGGCAGCTGTAAAAGAGTACCGGCAGGAAGGCAATAGTTTTTTCTTTTCTGATGGGAGTGCTCAGGTTGAGGTACGTGTGGTAAGTGATGAAATAATAAGGGTAAGGCTTGCTCCACATGGAGTATTCCTTGAAGAGTTTTCCTATGCTCTGAGTCATAACGAGCAAAAAGTTACAGTTTTCTCCTGCGTTGAAGATGAGCACACTTATAGTGTTCAAACAAATACAGTTGCCTGTATAATAAATAAGAGCGACTTTTTTATATCATTTGAAGACATTCATGGTCACTTGATTAATCAGGATCTGAATGCAATGCATTGGGAAGAGAATGTTGATTTTGGCGGATATTATGTATACGCAACAAAAAAATGCAATGAGGGTGAGAGTTTTTTCGGATTAGGGGATAAGTCAAGCGATTTCAATCTGCGAGGCAACCGTTATATAAATTGGAATACCGATGCTTATTCATTTGGGAAGGGGCAGGATCCGCTTTACAGAACCATCCCATTTTATATAGGTATTAATGAGGGTGTTAGTTATGGGATATTCTTTGATAATACCTTCAAAAGTCATTTTGATTTTGCCTGTCAGGATAAAGATAAAGTAAGTTTTTGGGCTGATGGTGGAGAGATGCAGTATTATTACATTCATGGCCCGCATATGATGGATGTATTAAAGCGCTACCATAGTCTGACAGGTACACATCAAATGCCGGCAAAATGGACACTGGGATTTCACCAGTGCCGATGGAGTTACTACCCAGAGAAGAAGGTAAAAGATATAGCCCGCAATTTCCGGGAACGAAAGATTCCTTGTGATGCGATATATCTTGACATTGATTATATGGATGGATACCGCTGCTTTACCTGGAACAGAAAGTATTTCCCTGATCCTGCAAGGATGATGAAGGAATTGGCTGACGATGGGTTCAAGACAGTCGTAATTATTGATCCAGGTATCAGAGTTGATGAAAATTATAGAATTTTTAAGGAAGGAAAGCAAAATAATTATTTCTGCCGGCGTTGTGATGATTACTTTATGGAGGGGCATGTCTGGCCGGGAAGATGTCAGTTTCCTGACTTTACAAATCCTAAAGTACGGGACTGGTGGGGAGGATTATTCAAGGAGCTTGTTGATGCCGGAGTAGCCGGAGTGTGGAATGATATGAATGAGCCTGCTGTTTTTGGATCAGGTACTTTCCCGGTTGATGTGCGTCATAATTACGATGGATTTCATGGATCGCATCGCAAAGCCCATAATATTTATGGTATGCAAATGGTACGCTCAACTTATGAAGGACTGAAAAAACTTCAAAAAAATAAAAGGCCATTTACTATTACCAGGGCAGGTTATTCTGGTGTTCAGCGTTATGCTACGGTATGGACAGGAGATAACGTTGCTTCATGGGAGCACCTTAAGATAGGTATAGTACAATGCCAGCGTTTATCGGTATCAGGAATCTCTTTTTGTGGAACTGATATTGGTGGTTTCAGCGGTGAACCTGATGGTGAGTTATTTGCACGCTGGATACAGATGGGGGTATTTTCACCATTCATGCGCGCTCATTCAGCAGGAGATACTGCAGAGCGGGAGCCCTGGAGTTTCGGACAGGAGTATGAGGATATCAACCGTAAATTTATTGAACTCAGGTACAGATTGCTCCCTTACATATATTCTGCATTTTGGGAGCATCACAGGCATGGCTTCCCTATCCTCAGGCCATTGGTTATGCAGGAACAGGAAAATGTTTTAACACACAGCATTCAGGATATATTTACTTTTGGTGACAAAATACTAGTCGCTCCGGTTAGTGATCCGGGTGCTGCGAGCAAAAATGTGTATTTACCTAATGGTAAATGGTATGATTACTGGACACATGAACCATTTGCAGGTGGGCAGGAGCATCTGGTATCTGCACCTATTGATTCAATGCCAATTTTTGTAAAAGCAGGTTCTGTAATTCCGGAATCACCCCTGATGCAATATGTAGGTGAGTATGAAGTGGATGAGCTGATTTTTCAAATTTATTACTCTGACTATGAAGTGAATTCTTTCTATTTTGAGGATCATGACGATACCTTTGCTTTCGAGCAGAATATCTACCTTGAGAAAAAGTATGTGGTGAATGGTGATCATAGATCCATGACAATTGTGCAAACTGTAGAGGGTTTATTCACACCTCGCTATGAAACCTATGATTTGAAGATAATTGGCCTGCCATTTACTCCAACCAAAGTGTTGATCGATGGTAAGGAATTTACTAATGATCTGGAATTTGATGATTTGAAGCGTATTAGAATAAAATCGAGTAAAAATTTCAGGCGAATAGAAGTTCTTGCCTGATGTAGTTATTGACTAATTGAATATTCATGTAAGTTAATCTACCCTAATTATGGCAAAAAAAGTTAGTGCCATTCAGGCTGTAAAGAACGAATCCGGATCTGCGGACTCATGGTATTCCCGTTTTTCAGATTTTGATATCAGTCTTTTCAGATCGGGTAAACATTATAAATTATATGAGAAATTAGGTTCTCATGTTGTTGAGCATGGCGGAATTAAGGGGACATATTTTGCAGTATGGGTACCAAATGGCCGTCAGGTTTTCGTAGAGGGTAATTTTAACGGGTGGAATAAGGCTTCTCATCCCATGCAGGTCAGGTGGGACGAATCCGGGATATGGGAAACTTTTATTCCGGGAATTGGTAGTGGAGAAGTCTACAAATATTATATTCAGTCAAATTCTGGTGAGAGCCTTGAGAAAGCAGATCCCTTTGCATTAAGATGGGAGGAGCCACCATCTACTGCATCTATTGTATGGGATACCTGGTATGAGTGGAAGGATGGTCCATGGATGAGATCAAGGTATGATATAAATGCCCTGAATAGACCCATGTCGGTTTATGAAATGCATTTTGGATCCTGGGCACGTAGTCCGGAATCGCCTGATGAGTTTTTGAGCTATCGCCAAATGGCAGAGAAGCTTATTCCATACCTTCTGGAAACAGGATTTACCCATGTAGAATTTCTTCCATTAATGGAACATCCATTCTATCCATCATGGGGATATCAGATTACAGGTTATTTTGCTGCCACTTCCAGATATGGAACCCCGCAGGATCTGATGTATCTGATTGAACAATTGCACGAAGCCGGAATAGGTGTGATTCTCGATTGGGTGCCTTCCCATTTTCCCGGTGATGAACATGGCCTTTATCGTTTCGATGGAACTCATTTATATGAGCATGAAGATATGAGGAAGGGTTTTCATCCCGACTGGAAATCCTATATATTCAATTATGGCAGGAATGAAGTGAAGTCATTTCTGATCAGTAATGCCATATTTTGGCTTGACCGTTATCATGCAGATGGTTTACGGGTAGACGCTGTAGCATCAATGTTATATCTTGATTATTCCAGAAAGGATGGTGAATGGATACCTAATGATGAGGGCGGACGTGAAAATCTGGAAGCAATAAGTTTTATCAGGGAATTCAATGAGGCAGTTTATTCTAATTTTCCGGATGTTCAGACCATTGCTGAAGAGTCGACTGCATTTAGCGGTGTAAGCAGGCCTACTTTTATGGGTGGATTGGGTTTTGGAATGAAATGGATGATGGGTTGGATGCATGATACACTCGACTATTTTGGGAAAGACCCTGTACATAGGAAATATAACCATCAGGGCATTACTTTTAGTACCGTTTATGCATTTACAGAGAATTTCATGCTCCCCTTTTCACATGATGAAGTGGTTCATGGTAAGGGCTCATTACTTGACAGGATGCCTGGCGATGAATGGCAGAAGTTTGCCAACCTGAGGTTATTGTATCTGTATATGTTTACTCATCCGGGCACAAAATGCCTTTTTATGGGTTGTGAGTTTGCCCAATCTGCGGAATGGAATTTTAATCAGTCCCTTGACTGGCATTTACTGGAATATGCTCCCCACCAGGGTATCAAAGAGACAGTTACTGCATTGAATAAGTTATACCGATCAGAACCTGCATTATATGAAAAAAGCTTTGAATCCGGAGGTTTTGAATGGATAGAAGGTGGGGATGCCGAAAATTCTGTTCTTGTCTATTCAAGAAAGGGTAACAACCCTTCAGATGATCTTCTGATTGTTTTAAACATGACACCGGTGCCAAGGAAGGCATGGCGTATCGGACTTCCTTCAGAAGGCAAGTGGAAGTTAATAATGAATTCAGATGATCCACATTTTTACGGATCTGGTTTATTTAAAGATCAAAATGTAATTTCTGAAGAGATCTACTGGCATGGGAAACCGCAATCTGGGCTGATGAATCTGCCACCTCTGGCTGGCTTGGTACTAAAAAAGGTGAATTAATATTAATGAAGATCCTTATTTAAGTTTCCCTGTCACCCGATCCATCATTTCCATCACAATCAGGGCTTCTGAAGCCGTACATGGATTAGGACCTTTATCGAGGAAATAATTCACAACCTGTTCGATCATAGGTTGTTGTACGTGTTGAATCGGAGGGAAATGGAGGTCTTTGGTTTGACCTTCCAGTGTCAGTTGACATCCATCAGTAAAGATCGGAAAACGAAGGGTTCCCTTTGTGCCTTTAATTTCACAGAGATCAAGTTCTTTATCAGGTGCGACAGTATAATCCCAGGTCCCTTTGAAACACACATTATCTCCAAAAATAATATCTGCAGTCACATAATCATCTGCCTGATAATTCTTACCCCGGTTAGATGAACTTCCTTTTATCGATTTAGGTTCACCAAAAAAATAAAGCATCAGATCCAACTGGTGTGGAGCGAGGTCATGAAATAATCCCCCCCCTGAAATCGAAGGGTTTACCCTCCATGTATCTGCTATACCGGGAGTAGGTGCCTGAAATAAACTGATTTCTGCTGATAGAATATCTCCCAATGTACTATCCTGGATGAGCCTACGGATTTCTAAAAACCTGGGTTGGGCTCTGCGGTAATGTGCAACACTTAGTTTACATGAATATTTTACTGATGCATCCAGCATCCTTTGGGCTTCAGAAGAATTCAGAGCCATAGGTTTTTCAACGTAAACTGGTTTGCCTGCCTTAAAGGCAGCGATGGTGTATTGCTCGTGAGAATCGGGAGGGGTAGCAATGTAAATTGCATTGACATCCTGATCATTGATCAGTTCATCAGCATCGGAATACCATTTATTTACATGATGCCTTTTTGCATAATCCTGTGCCTGCGTTTTATCGCGACGCATAACAGCGGCCAGTGAAGAATTCGCAACTTTGTTAAAAGCCGGTCCGCTTTTGACTTCAGTAACATTGCCGCATCCGATGATACCCCAAACTATTTTATCCATTATTTCCCTAACGCTGACAGGGTTTTAAACCCTGTCAGCGTTACGAAAATAATTATTTATAAT
>CAYJAM010000185.1:0-5522 GCA_964367725.1 uncultured Sphingobacterium sp.
GGCAAAATGCACCTGTTTTGCGATCGTTTTGAGCTCGACGGATTGCGCTTTGAAGAACCAAGCCCTAATTTTTTCAGCTTCAACAATCCTTTTGGTGCATGTAAACGCTGTGAAGGATACGGTAAAATCATCGGAATTGACGAAGATCTGGTAATTCCTGATAAAAGTAAATCTGTTTATGATGGGGCAATTGCACCCTGGAGAGGTGAAAAGATGGGGGAATGGCTTAATAAACTGGTTAAGAATGCTCTCAAATTCGATTTCCCGATTCATCGTTCTTACAATCAACTAAGTACTGAGCAAAAGAAATTGCTCTGGACAGGAAATGAATATTTCAGCGGACTGGATGATTTCTTCAAGGAGCTGGAAACACAAACCTATAAAATTCAATACCGGGTGATGCTTTCGAGATATAGAGGAAAGACAAATTGTCCGGAATGTCTGGGAAGTCGCCTTCGTCAGGATGCATCTTTTGTCAAGATCGCCGGACATTCAATTACCGATATTGTATTGATGCCATTGGATAAGGCTCTTGATTTTTTTCAGGGTCTGGAGCTGGATGCAACCCAGCTTAAAATTGCAAAACGTTTATTGATGGAAATTACCAACCGCATCAGATTTTTGAATGATGTTGGTTTGAGCTATCTCACGCTTAACAGGTTATCGAATACCTTATCCGGAGGGGAATCCCAGCGGATTAACCTGGCTACTTCTTTAGGCAGTTCACTGGTTGGGTCGGTCTATGTGCTCGATGAGCCGAGTATCGGCCTCCATCCAAGGGATACTCATCGTCTGATTGAAGTATTACGCTCATTAAGGGATGTAGGAAATACAGTTCTGGTGGTAGAGCATGAAGAAGAGATCATGCATGCTGCCGATCACATCATTGATATTGGCCCTGAAGCAGGAACACATGGTGGTAACCTGGTGTTTACAGGTAGTTTTGATGAAATTTTGAAAGATGAGCAAAGTCTGACCGGGCAGTATCTTAGCGGGAGACAATCCATCGCCATCCCGTCACAGCGACGTAAATGGAGTGATTTTATTGAAATTAAAGGCGCCCGTGAAAATAACCTGAAAGAGGTCGATGTCAAATTTCCTTTGAATATCCTTACCGTAGTTTCGGGTGTGTCGGGTTCCGGGAAAACTTCCCTGGTTAAACGAATCCTGCAACCTGCTGTTCAGAAGGCGATTGGGAATTATTCGGGTGAGCAAACAGGGGCTTATGATGCCATCGGAGGTGATTTCAATAAGATTGAACAGGTTGAAGTGGTAGATCAGAATCCGATAGGCCGTTCTTCGAGATCTAATCCGGTAACTTATGTCAAGGCATGGGACGAGATCAGGAACTTATTTGCTTCTCAGGGTCTGGCAAAGGCCGGAGGACTCAAGCCTTCTGCGTTTTCTTTCAATGTGGAAGGAGGACGCTGTGATGTTTGTCAGGGTGAGGGTGAAGTGAAAATTGAAATGCAGTTCATGGCAGATATTTACCTGCCTTGTGAGGCCTGTGAAGGTAAGCGGTTTAAGCAGCATGTTCTGGATGTGACCTATAAAGACAAGAATGTTTTCGAAGTACTGGACATGACCATAGATGAAGCGCTTGGTTTTTTTGAACATGAACCAAAAATTCTTGCAAAGATCAAGCCTCTGGCCGATGTTGGTCTGGGATATGTGCATCTGGGTCAATCTTCAAATACCCTCTCGGGAGGAGAAGCGCAGCGTATCAAACTTGCATCTTTCCTGGTTAAAGGAAACAACAGCAGCAAAACCCTGTTCATTTTTGATGAGCCGACCACGGGTCTCCACTTTCATGACATAAAAAAACTGCTCAAATCTTTCGATGCATTGATCGTTCAGGGCAATACTATTATTGTAATTGAACATAATATGGATGTGATTAAATGTGCCGACTGGGTAATTGATATCGGTCCCGAAGGCGGTGATAAAGGCGGTAAGGTTGTTTTTGAAGGCATTCCTGAAGATCTGATCAAAGAGAAAAACTCTTATACCGGAAAATTTTTAAAGGAGAGGTTTAAAGGGTAGAAGAGAAGTTTATTGTTTTGGTTTAAGGATTAATAAAAATTCCAACGATTTAGATTTTTGGAAAGGTGCTGTTGTGGTTCTTTTGTTAGGACAGTCCGGGCTCTGCTTTAGTTTTTTGCAATCAAAAAACATGTAAGGCAAAAATCCTGCTCGCAAAAAAGCTATCGCTGCCGCCCCGGTTTAGATTATTTTGGGCAGAAGTTCTTTTGGCAGCAATGATTCAGGAATATTGCATTAATAAGGTATTTGCTAAAAATAAAAATACTTATGTCCCTTACGAGTATCGATAGTTTTAGCTCATGTAATTAGCCGTCCAATCGACCCCGAAGGTGGTCGAATGTTTATAGAAAGGCCGTAAATTTCCATTTTCGACCCCGAAGGTGGTCGTATGTTTCGCTTTGTTACATTCGACCACCTTCGGGGTCGGGATTTCTCTGCTTATCAAATGCTATAAACATTTGACCCTTTCCGGGTCATAGCAATAATATAAAAATTAGGTTTAACAAAAATAGGTGGGAAAATGGTAACTATCTAAACGGGATTGAAGCGGCAGCCTTTTGCCGAATCAATTATGCCGATTAAAACAAAATTTCATGGCAAAAGCTACAGCATAGAGCCCGACTAAAGAAGCCAGAAAGCACTGGCTTTGCTTTCCAAATCAGAATAAGCAAACTGAGCTTGTCTTTTTTAAATACCTCTATTTAACGCAAATACTAGTCAATCAACTTAATTCATCGGATTGCCAGCTTATTTTCCTTGAATTTTTCAATCAGATAATCTGCATAGCGTAAATAGCCAAGATCCGTCAGGTGGGTTCCATCAACGGTGCCCTCATAATCTGTTCCGATTGAACCGGCGGCACTGATGTAAATAAGATCTTTCATGCCTCCTTTTACCAGTTTGTCAAATTCTGTTCTCAAAGCCTGGTTCTTCTCATTCATGCTATTCATCAAACTGGCTTGAAAAATAGCCCGGGTATATTCCACATTTTCGATAAAAACAATTGGCGTTTTTGGATTTTTAGCACGGATAGTTTTGGCTAAATGGCTTACACTATCGGTTACCGTTTTTGCGGTCATATTTGGCAGGCAGTCGATAACGTAATATGATGCCTTAATTCCTGAAATAAGCTCGGCCATTGGCGGATCCATTCTTCCATTGCCGCTAAAACCGAAGTTAATACAATCTACATTCAGCTTTCTGGAGATGATGCTTGTAAACACCATTCCTGGTCTTGATGCACAACCTCCCTGTAAAATACTGGTACCATAAAATACAATTGGTAGTTTTTTATCAGCAGCTGGTTTCGTAATCGTACTGCCGCTTTCTAATCCAATTTCTACTTTGGTTGTACCATCGTAAAGCGGTAAATAAAGTTTAAATTCCCTTTCACCTGCACTAAGACCGCTAATCATAGAAGCCTCATTTTCTTTTGCAGTTGGTCTGCCTGTATTTACGTAAGTCCATACTCCATTAACTTTACAATATAAATCAACACCTTTTATGCCTGTTTCGGCCATATGGTTCATTTTTGTATCATTCAGCAAAGCCCATTTTACTTTTACAGAACTTGAGTTGGTGTTAAATCTTATGGAGATTCCTGCAGAATTTTTTGAAAGGCCCCATACCTCCTTTCTGACTTTATCCTTGTAAGAGGCTGGTAAACGGTCGTACGGACTTTCTTTTTCGGATTCAGCAACTCCGGTACCCTCGATTAAGAAGGATTCTTTACCATAATAGATTGTATTATCTTTTTTGGCAGGATTTTCCTGAGAAATGGCTGAAGTGCTGATAAAGCATAAGAGCAGAAGGCAAATGAATTTAGGCATAGGATTATTTTTTTGTAATGTGTGATTAAATATAGGATTACAATGAATAAGGAACAAGAAGAAGTTTTATGGATTTTATGTTTTATGCATACCTGGTTCAGACAAATAGCTTTTTTATTTCATCCAGTTTAAATGTTTAAAGCATTATCTTGCAGTGCCAAATCCATTTTGGTAAAAGAGACATGATTAGTTATACAATTTCAGGATGAGTTCAGAATCTACAGACATAAAGCTGAAATTCTCATCATATGAAATTTTTGTAATTCTGATCCTTACCCTGACTCAGTTTACAGTAGTTCTTGATTTTATAGTGATTTCACCGCTAGGCGATCTCCTGATGAAATCCATGAACCTGAGTACCACTCAGTTTGGCTTGTCGGTATCAGCCTACGCCTTCAGTGCCGGATTTTCGGGCCTTATGACCGCCGGCTTCGCTGATCGTTTCGACAGAAAGAAATTGCTTTTGTTTTTTTATGTCGGCTTCATAGTGGGCACACTTTTCTGTGGCCTAAGCCATACCTATACTATGCTTTTGGCTGCAAGGATTTTCACCGGTTTGTTTGGGGGAGTGATTGGTTCAATTTCAATGGCTATTGTTTCAGACTTGTTTCCGCTGGAGAAAAGAGGAAGGGTGTTTGGCTTCCTGCAGATGGGTTTTGGAGCAAGTCAGGTTTTAGGAATTCCATTAAGTCTATATATCGCGAATATCTGGGGCTGGCAATCGCCATTTCTGATGATCGTTGGTTTGTCAATCCTTGTTTGGCTCTTAATTGTTTTCAAATTGAGGCCAGTTACTGAGCACCTTGAGCAAAAAAGTGAAGAGCATGCGATTGCTCATTTATGGCAGACACTGACTTTACGTAAATATCGTATAGGTTTTCTTGCAACCGCATTTCTTTCATTGGGTAGTTTTATGATGATGCCCTGGGGGAGTGCATATGTGATCAATAATTTGAAAATTACTGCTCAACAACTCCCATTTATTTATATGGCTTCCGGAGTCTGCACGCTTACCATCATGCCGATAGTTGGAAAATTAAGCGATCGTTTCGATAAATTTCATCTGTTTACCATTGCATCAATGATTCTGGTCGTTGTAATAACTATTTATGCGAACCTCGGACCTGTTTCATTCTGGATTGTTCTGGTCATGAATCTTGGTTTGCAGGTGGGCTTCATGAGCAGGATGGTTCCCTCTATTGCACTCACCTCGGCCTTGCCTCAAAAAAAGGACCGTGGGGCATTCATGGGAATAAATTCATCCCTTCAGCAGATTGCAGGTGGTATTGCCGCTGCCATTGGCGGGATGATTGTTGTTCAGAATGATAAATTAAGTCCCCTGGAACATTATGACACACTTGTTTATGTAGTTGTCCTACTTTCAATAATTTCTGTATTTTTACTTTTGAGAGTTAGTAGAATTATAAAGAATAACGATTGAACAGACAAATGAACAAAGAACCAAGAGCAAGGACCATATCGTGTTCACTTGAAACCCGATAGCTATCGGGTTGAGATTTTGAAATAAATTTGGACAATGAACAAGGATCTACTAACAAACTAACAACTAACCAACTAACTAATGCTTTCTAAAAAGACCCGTTATGCTTTAAAAGCGCTTGTAGTATTGGGGAAGAATTTTGGGGGAAC
>CAYJAM010000186.1:0-5508 GCA_964367725.1 uncultured Sphingobacterium sp.
AGTTAAATTAATAGTTAAGATTAAATTTTATTGATTAATTATTGCTTTGCTGGGTCATAACGCCATAATTCTGCAGAGCGGTGAAAGTAAATTCTACCTAAATCATCCATCGCAATCAGGCTTGCAGACTTTTCTATAAATTCATGATCTAGAGTTTTTGGATCGATCCTGAATAACTGATTGCTGCCTGTACCGTAAATCTTTCCGGAAGGATGAAGGACTAAAAATGCATCTCTCCATACATGACTTCTCAATACTCCTGCCTGATAGATCTGCTTGCTTCGGATTACTTTTTTGGCTTTGGGATCGAATACAAAAAGTGTCCCGCTTGCCATTCCCCAAATATTTCCTTCAGGACCAATGATCATACTGGTAATTGCCTTTGCTCCGGGGACAGGGATAAATTCATCCAATTTAACACCCTTCTCTACATCCCATGAAAAAAGCTTTGCTTCCTGAGTTGATGGCATAATACCTAGTCCGCCGGATACAGTTGTCCCAGCCCATACCAAATGATTTGCATAAGTCAGGCTGACTATGCTCTGATCTTTCACAAGTACACCATGTGATTGTAGTTTAGCATGCTGGGTATCATAACTTACCAGTGAACCACCCAGCATTCCATATTCAGGTACCATCCCAAAAAATATTCTTCCACTTTCCGGATCATTCAAAACAGCAAAAGGGCGACTCTGATCAGCAACCTGACCAAGGAATCTGGGATTAGAAGCTTTAATATCCCATGGTTTCCGGCTATCATATTCATACATAAGTCCTTTGGGATATATTCCGAAATAGATAAACTGATCTTTAACGGTCATACCTTCTGTTTGATGAAGCCCCGGATAACTTGTCGTGTTATTTGTTATGGGATCATAGGCAGCATGACCTCCTGCCAAATAGCCACCCGACCAGATCCGGCCATCTGGTCCTTTCATAATTGTTTGAATAGCAATAGGCTGTCCAGGAACATTTAATTTATTTCTACTCAGTTTACCATTATCCAGGTCCAGAACCAGATATTCTGCATCCGAATTTAATATAAGTATTTGCCTTTCTATAATTCGGATAGCATTTGCAGAACCAACATTATCGGCATGCTTAACAGGAGCTTGCTGGGGCAAGCTGATATTACGACTGTAAAGTCCTGAACGGTAGGTATAGTAAAATCGATTGTTCTGATCTGGCTGACTAACCGCCTTCATGTCCATTTCATCAATCTGATATTCAAATTTTCGGGTAAGAAGATTATATACCAGAGTGAAACTTCCATTTGTTATTAAATTAAGCATACGGTCCCCTCCTGGAACACCCTTTAAAATCTCCAGGCTGTAAACGAACTCCTTATTTTTATATTCATCAGGAAGCATGCTCAATTTTGCACCTGTTTTAGGATCCAGTTCCACTAATCCTGCATGTGAACCTACACCTGCATAAAGTTTACCAGTTTTTCCATAATAAACCAAACTTCTGACGTAGTTCTCACCTTGAATCAACGGACCTTTTGCAACATCCCTAAAGCCGTCTTTCGGATGGTACCTGAATACCTTGCATCCGGGATAAGTAGCCCCGAATATCTCCCCATTCCTACCCGCGGCTAAGTTCCACACTGTTGTTTCTCCGGGCAATACTATACCCAGATTCTCAACTGTCGTAGTACCTGGAAAATGTTTGTAAAGTGTTCCCTTAGCACCGGGAATATAAAGCCAGCCATCCGAAGCTAATTCCATGTCCCAGGCGCCATCTGTTCCGGGCAAGGGTTGATCCAGTATCAATTCCTGGTTTTCTGCCCTAAAGGCTACAAGATGGGCAGGGTTTCCTCTGACAACTGTATAAATTAAAGGTTGACCATCTTTATCCAGAATAAAAATACTTCCCTGAATCATGGCAGCCTTAATCTGGGGACCCAGATTTGTTAAACGGGCATCAGAATTTTGTGCAAATAATGAAAATGAACACAGGGTAAGAATTAGTAGTATGCGTAATGATCTCAATTGAAACAGTTTTATTTTTAAAGGATTATTTATTTAAACTAGTCCTAATGTCCCTGACAAATTCTGGCTTTATCGGAGCAGCATGGTTGGAGCCCAAGGAACGAACATAAGTCGTAATTTCTACCAGTTCATCGTCTTTAAGGAAGGCAAATGAGGGCATCGGAGTATCATAGGTAACACCATTGATTGTTCTCGGACCATTGGACCCGGTCAATATCTTCTTTACAAATTCCTTTGGATTATTAACTACAATCAGAGAAGTCAGCAAGGATGGAAATGTGCCTTCTACACCCATTCCATTGTCTTTATGACAAGATGCACAATATTGTTGGTATAAAAGTGCAGATTTCGATCCCGGAGGGATTGAAGACACCATATTTTGAGGATCAGCAGGATTTAGTTTTGAAATTTTAATGATCCTGTCATCAGCAGGAATAGGAAAACCAGCCACCGGATTCCAGTCGCGGTTACTCGTTGCCAGATAAACATCCCCAGCTGGGGATACACACAAATCTCTTATTCTGCCGAATTTATTTTCAAAATAAACCTGCTCGCTCAAAACTTTTTTCCCTTCATTATCTAGTTTCAATACTCTGAAGCTTTTTCCCTTTAGAGTAACCAACAATAGTGAATTCTTCAATGCAGGAATTTTATCATAAGAGTAATAATCAAGACCTGCCGGGGCTATGGTAGGTGTCCATGCCTTAATAGGATCAACAGTATTATGCAATCCTTTAAATGTGGTTTCTTCAACACTTTCAGCAAAACCCTGAACTGTTGGCCAACCATAGTTTTGAGCCTTAGCAATCAGATTTATCTCATCATCTGTTGCATCACCATGCTCAGAAGTATATAATTGCCCACTTTTTGAAAATACCATACCCTGTATATTGCGAAATCCCCATGCCCAAACCGGATTCCCATTCATTGGATTACCGGAAGCCGGAGTACCATCAATGTTCATCCTAAGGATCTTGCCATTTGGTGTTTTGGGATTTTGCGAATCAGTTAAACTAAGAGCATCACCGGTAGCCCAATACAAGAGTCCCTCTTGCAAAGCTATTCTGGATCCATTATGTCCGTTAGCTGCCGGAATCTCCATTAATATTTTTGGAGCAGTAAGTGTGTCTTTCTCCGACCTGTATCTTACCAGCCTGATTAAATACTTTTTATCCTTCTGAAAAGTATAGCAAAGAAAGACGTAAGGAAATTTCTTCATATCAGAATGAAGGGCCATACCAAGCAAACCTGCAGTGCGTGACTGCCAGATATCAGTTAATTTTAATAGCACCTGTTTATTTCCGGTTTGCGGATCCATTTTACTTACCACTCCCCCATGTTCAGCAATCCAGATCTGGTTATCAGAACCCCATGCAATTTCCATAGGTACATTCAGGTTGGTAGCTATTGTTTTAATTCCGTCCCCTTCCTGTTTCTGATAAGATAAGGGAGCCCTATCCTTGCTGAACTGATCCTGACCAATAGAATAAACCAAAACAAACCAGCCCAAAGCGATGAAAAGTATGATATTCAAATAAAGATATTTCATATAAAATCTGGTTATCAGGGTTTTGTTTTATTCAGAAATTACAAACGGAATTTATCACAGAATCGTTTTATTAAAGTCTGTACCAATTAATCGGAAAAGATATAAAATCTAGTCTTATAAATTATCCTGTTTTTAAAATGATACAGACTCTTAAAAAGAAAGCTTCAGATTTATTTCGAAATCACCAGTTGTACTGAACCCTCTCAAAACCGAGGTACCGGTAGAGTACATACTCGAAATCCCGATTGCAGAATTATAATTGAAGCCAATTCCAAAAGTTGAATTTCCAGTACTATGGTAAATCCCTGACAAATTCAAGCGATCATTACTGAATGAAATCTTAGTTCCAGCGTCCATTATATTTTTAAAACCCTTAACACCTCTAAACGCAATAATTGGTTCCATTAACATGGAATTCTTATTACTTGGATTACCTATTTTATAAGTTATTGCTGAGTAAAAAACCGAAAAATTAGAAGTGCGAAAATAATCAGTATTAAAGAAATTTTTAAGATTAGGGATGGCTAATTGTACTTTAAGTTTACTATTGGTATAAGCCATGCCATAATCTCCATCCAGAAAGAACTCCCTGCTATTATAATTACTAACTGAAGGATCCCCCTGATTGCCAACAATGTCTTCGATTCGAATTCTTTGTGTAAGCATGCCAACGGAAAGTCCAAAATGTAATTTCTGGTCGTTATTAAGGGGTAAATGATACGCAAGCGTGGCCATAGTGCGCAAAGAATTCATAAGGCCTTCTTTTTCCTTATTTAAACTGAGTCCTAAACCAACTTTCCCTGTTCGGAGTACTCCTGTAAATACTTGATTGACAGGAGCTCCCGGAACATCATTCCACTGTACCCGATTACTGAGGTCAGCTCTAAATCCAGAATCTATTCCAGCAGTTGCAGGATTACCCAAATACTGATTATGAAAGTATTGTGCCCCGAGAGGGTACAGTTGAGCCCAGGCCTGAGTTGCTCCGGAAAAGCTGATCAGGATAAGCATGAATAATGATTTTATAATTTGCTCTATGCCTCTGACCACGTCTATATAAAATATACCAAAAAGCACTATGCAAAAAGTGTGCTGAAAATCAAGAAATAATATTTAATCCTTGACAATGGTGATATAACCCTTTAACTTTTTTAAACCAAAGCCGAAATCCACATAATAATAATAAGTTCCTTCGGCCAGATAGTTACCATTAATGGTAGCATCCCAGTTATTTGTATATCCTTTTTTGTAAAATATTAGTCTTCCTGCCTTATCATATACCCTAACTTCATTGTCAGGATACATGTCTATATTTTCAATTACCCAGTTATCATTTATACCGTCACCATTAGGAGACATAATATTAGCAGGTTGAAGGGTAATAAAATCCTCAATAACATTCAAAGAAATGTTCTGGGTGGACGTACAGCCAAAAGAATTTGTAACGGTAACCTGGTAGCTTGTATTTTGTGTTGGCCTGACTACTAATTTATCCGTGTTTTGCCCACTGATGATACCGGGAGCATTTGCCCATACATAGCTATTTCCTCCGCTTGCAATAAGTTCAACCGTTTGCCCCTTACTGATAGAAACACCTGCTATCGAAGTAATTGTTGCTACCACGGCAGGATTAACGGTAATTGTAAACATACTGGTGCTGGTATTTTTTCCACCATTATCTGTCCCACCATTATCTGTTAATGTCAGAGTAATATTTGCAAGGCCACTCATGCCATCTTTTAATACATAGTCCAGAACGGCTGCAGAACCATTTACGGAACTGACATTCAAAGTATTGAAAAGATTAATATTATCAGTACTGACTGTAAGGGTCACATTCTGACCTGGTTCTGGTCCAGGGCTTATTCCTGTCAGGTTAACCTTTGCAGGGGCTGATGTATTACAAATGACCAGATTAGCAATTGCAGTAATTGTTGGAGCCTGGTTAACATGAATCACATTTAC
>CAYJAM010000187.1:0-2524 GCA_964367725.1 uncultured Sphingobacterium sp.
ACATTTTGTAGAAATCGCTTTGTTTATAACTAGTTATTTCAATGTATTCTTCAGCATCATTTACTTCAAGAATATTGCAATATATCTCAGATCCATCCTTAAGTTCATCGACTTGATAGA
This sequence comes from uncultured Sphingobacterium sp., assembly GCA_964367725.1. Lineage (GTDB taxonomy): Bacteria > Bacteroidota > Bacteroidia > Sphingobacteriales > Sphingobacteriaceae > Daejeonella. The sequence goes on from CAYJAM010000187.1 coordinate 121, forward strand.
GCTCAGTCATATTGATAAAATCCCATCGAATGGCTGATTGATCTTTGTTTTCCATAACAAGCTTCTCTTCACTGATAAGCTTCTGTGCTTTTCTAAGTGCTTCCTTTTCACCCGAAGCACTGATCAGTCTTAGTTGCTCATCAAATTGTGGCTGGTGATTTCCATTGCCACAGGTAATTCTGAAAATTAGTTTAGCGACATACCAGTTCATAGTAGTATTATTTATAGGTTGATAGATGAAGTTTATTATCAGGAGAGCCTATTAATTAGTTTAAAAGCTCTTAATATCTATTCCTCCAAATATGGATGTGCCTTCTATAACCAGGATCTTATCGGGAATTGCATTTAATTGAGGAGGTCGTTTGTCTTCAATCCCTCCGAAAATGGCGACCATCTCTGAATGTATAGTCCAGTTTGCCGGTACTATGATCTTGGTGCCACCAAATACCTGCACAACTTCGATTTTTACCCTGCCTTTGATGTCAGCCTGCATCAGATTGATCTCACATCCTCCAAAGAAATTTACTATTTCTCCGCCCTGAAAATCTTTGGATACTATATTCTTTTTTACTCCACCAAATATTGAAACAGATTCAATTTTGTCTTCAGTTAATGGCCCGGCAGCAGGTCTTTCCTGAGCTTCTCCGGTAAAGTTGGTTTCGTTGTTTTCAGGATCTACTCTTTTATCCCAGCTTGTAAAATCCTCAGCCTTAAAGCCCTTCTTTCGGCCAAATACTAACCAGGTTCCAAGACCAATAATCAGGAATGGCCAGAAAAATCTGCTGAGTTCCATGTCTGGTATTATCTTATTGCTAAGGAATAATGCACCAATGGCAATAGGCATAAATGCAGACGGGCGATCATATCCCTGACGAGAGCCAATAAATACGCCGATCAGAATCAGAAAAACAGGCCAGCTGAAAATCCATGATGGTATAAAGAAAATGTCCAAAGTACGCAGTAATAGTATGAACCCCAGGCCAAGTAAAACTAAGCCTACTAAGGCTTTACCTGATTTTTGATTTGAGCTGTTAAAATTTTGCATGGCTATAATATTTGATTCAAAACTAAGGTCTTATGATCTGATGTAAAATACTTATTAGGCGAGTTTACTACTCTTCTCGGTGAATGTCGTAAAAATGTCGGTGAAAAATAAATCAATATTAGTTGAGAGTTGAGAATGGAGAGTTGAGAATTGAATTTTCGCTGGGCTTTTTACAATTTGCCCATTTGCTAATTTACTCATTTGCTAATATCTTAATTTGTGCCTTTCAACCTAATATAAACATGTTTGATATTTCCTTTGCCTGAAACCCTTTCATCAAATTCAAATTTATTCAGATTTTTAATCAGGGGAAGTAGTTTGGGGTAATTATAATTTCTGGAGTCGAAATCAGGTTTCTTTTTCAGAAGTAAATTTCCCAGGTTTCCAAGATAAGCCCATCCATTTTCATCCTCAAGGTCAGAGATGCTGTCGCTAATCAGTTTGATTAGCTCTTTATCAATATTATTCAGAGGGGCATTTTTCTTCTTAAGAGGTTTATTTGATTTTCTGCTTTGCGGGGTTTCATCGGATGCAGCTTCTTCTGTGCCGCTTTCTTCTGCACTCAGGATCTCGATATAGATAAATTTATCACAAGCAGTGATAAAGGGGATTAAGGTTTTCTTCTCTCCGATACCGATTACCATCATGCCCGCTTCTCTTAAACGGGTAGCAAGCCTGGTAAAATCACTGTCGCTTGAAACGATGCAAAAACCATCAACCTTGCCCGAATATAAGATATCCATCGCATCGATGATCATCGCACTGTCGCTGGCATTTTTACCGGTCGAATAGCTGTATTGCTGAATGGGGGTGATGGCATTCTCAAGTAATACCTTTTTCCAGCCCGAGACAGTTGGTTTTGTCCAGTCGGCATAGATCCGCTTAAATGTTGGTGTTCCGTATTTTGCAATTTCCTGAAACATGGGTTTTACATTCGCATATGGGACATTGTCAGCATCGATGAGAACTGCAAGCCTGAGATCTTTGGTTATTTCCATGCTCTGTTATTTTGTGGCGCTTTCTCATAAAGATATAGCTTTTAACAATAAGATATAGCTGTTTTTATATCCCTCTTATGTGATATTTCATTATTCTTTGTATCATTGATCAGATAATTTCAGGCATGTTAAAAATTGGTATCATCGGACTAGGGGACATAGCCCAAAAAGCATATCTGCCGGTATTAAGCAGCAAAGACCTTGAAATTCATCTTTTTACCCGTAATCATGAACGCCTTGTCCAAATAGGAAGGCAGTATAGAATGAATAATATTCATTCAAACCTGGAATCCCTCCTTGAAAGTGGTATCAGAGGGGCTTTTGTTCATACCTCAACCGAATCACATGAAAGTATCATAGA
>CAYJAM010000187.1:2624-5483 GCA_964367725.1 uncultured Sphingobacterium sp.
GAACATTCATTTTCGATGATTTTATTCATGTTATTGATACCATGCGCTACCTTTTTACCTTGCCGTTGAAAGAAGTTTTGGTAAGAGGAATGAAAAGAGATGGTTTATTAATTCATGTTGTGCTTCAACTGATTTCTGAGAATGGTTCAACCGCTATTGGAATAATGAACAGGGATTCTGGTACTCTTGAGGAGAAAGTTGAATTATTCAGTAGTGAGGAGAAGAAGACCGTTGTAAATATGACCAAACTGAGTACAATGCGTCAAAAGACCGAAATTTCTAGCGGAATTAGCGACTGGGAATCAACCTTGTCGAAACGTGGTTTTGAAAATATTATCCAGGATTTCCTTGATGTACTTGAAAATGGTACAAAACCTAAGTTCAGTATGCAGGATGCCTTGCTTACGCATGAGATGTGTGAGAATGTGGTTAATCAGTTGATAATTGAGAGTTGAGAAACAGCTAACTAATTCAATTATAGTTAATTGGTGAATTTTTGTATAGAGGAAATTTTGAACTTATAACCTACAACCTAAAACTTTTAACTTAAAACCTACAACTTATAACTTCGTTGCCGCTTTATTCTTGAAGTTTCTTTCGTAAATCTCAATCCAGTCCTGAACGCTAATTTTTTTAACCAATTCTCCGATCAGTTCATATGGTATGTGCTCTGGTTTTTTAAAGCGTAAACAACTTTTTCCCATATCTCTTTTAGCGGAGGTATGTTTAGGATATTCTTCCAGAAACCAGTGCATGAGTTTTTCATCCGCATAAAGCCCCATATGGTAAAAAGCAATAAAATTTTTCTGGGAAGCAAGCCCCATAAATGGTAAGGGCAATTTAGGGGTGCAATGGTAACCTGCAGGATATATGGAATGTGGCACTACATAGCCAATCATCCCATAACTCATTTCCTCAGAAAAGCCTTTGGGCAGATTTTCGAGAATTACTTTTCTTAACTTATTCATTCCTTCTTTCCGGTCTTCCGGAAGGGAATCGAAATATTCATTTGGGGTACTTGCAGCGGATTGCATATTTTAATTATTTACTTTCCATTGATGAGAATTATCCTCCATAATCTCCCGGCCCCAGACGGGTAGTTCAGCCTTTAATCTTTCTACAGTTTCATTACAGGCGTCCATTGCAGCTTTTCGGTGCGCGGAAGAGGTGAAGACAAATAAACAAATTTCACCCGCTGCTACCTCCCCGAGGCTATGGTGTACATGCATACAGGTTAGCGGGTATTTGGCAAAAATATCCTCCCTGATCAGGTGCATTTTTTCAATTGCCATTTCTTCAAAGGCAGTAAAATCAATGGATCTCACCTTGCCATTCTCAGTCTCGTCGGCCCTTACCTGACCCAGAAAAATGCTGTGTCCTCCGATCGCTGTCTGGGAACTGTGTTTTTGGATACTTTCGGCGATGAATGTTGCAGGAATAGCCCCCTTGCAAAAGATATTTTTAGGTTTTCTTTCTGACATTGCTTACAATTTGGATTTCTGCCAACCGGCGATTCCATCTTTTAAACTATATATTTTTCTGGACTTACCAAAATGTTTTGACAGTATCTCGGCAGCTCCCGCACTTCGTTTGCCGCTTTGGCAAAATAGGACAATTGTTTTAGCATCAATATCTGGAATTTGTTGCTGCAAGCGACTAAAAGGAATATTGATATGCTCAAAATCTTCAACTAAGGGTGTTTCATCTGGTTCCCTTACATCCACAAACTGGATGTTTTTATCATGTCTAATTTCTTCAAACTCTTGTTGACTCAGTTCAAAAGCTGAATGAACTGAACAAAACCAATCATAGTTGAATCCCTTAAAAGCAAGGGCATCTTCCGGAATCATTTTTACGGTTTCAGGCATTGCAATTAATTCCATCTCAAAAAAATGATTGTTGAGGGAATTGTAGGTTAGCAAACGGTTGATCAGGGCATTTCCAATACCGGTGATCAGTTTAATAGTTTCATTAGCCATCATGGTTCCAATGATTCCGGGAAGTACCCCGATCACACCGGCTTCCTCACAATTTAAAACTTCCCCATCTGCAGGTGCTAAAGGGAAAAGGTCACGGTAATTGACTGCTGTTTTTATCTCAGAAAGATGATTGAAAACAGCTATCTGCCCCTCAAAACGGGATATTGCACCATAGACCAGAGTTTTTTGCAGAATCACACAAGCATCATTGATAAGGTATCTGCTCGCGAAATTATCAGTGCCGTCCAGAATAATATCGAAGCCCTTGATTATTTCAAGGGCATTCAAATTACTTAGTTTTTCGTTGAATACAATGATCTCGATATCCGGATTGATCTGTTCCAGCACATCCCCGGCTCTCAGAGCCTTTGAAAGACCGATATCATGAACAGTGAATAAAACCTGCCGGTGAAGATTGTTCAGAGTAACCAGATCAAAATCTACAATACCAATCCTGCCAACTCCTGCACCTGCCAGATAAAGCAATGCAGGGCAACCTAAACCACCTGCGCCAATGACAAGCACTTTTGCATCCTTTAGCTTTTGCTGGCCAATTTCACCAAGCTCTTTTAGAGAGATCTGGCGCTGGTATCTATCGTTCTTTGAGGGATTGCTCATAATCAGCCTCCCGAAAATGGTGGTAATAATGCGATGTTATTGTCTCCGTTCAAAATGGTGTTCTCTTTGATTACTTTTTTATTTAAAGCAATGGCATATTTGGCATTTGCCAGAGGCGGGTACAAATCATTTAGTGTTTTAATCAGTGTTTCTGTGTCAGGGATATCGTGAAGGATCATTTCTGTTCTTCCGGTGATATCTGCGAGCTGCCCGAATAAAGTAAGATGTACCTGCATATTATTCGTAATTTTTTATGTAAAAA
>CAYJAM010000188.1:0-5463 GCA_964367725.1 uncultured Sphingobacterium sp.
CTGAATTTTGCTTATTAAACCTCCGACAAAAGTATTTAATTAATTGTAAATACGGGAATTAAATGGATGATTCAATATTACTGGCGAAGGCCTGCCACATGTGCCCTTGCACAAAACAAATAAATATTGATGAAGCATATCCGACACTCTTGCTCCTGCCTATGGTACTATTTCTGATTAATGATATCCTCGTATAGTTTCAGAATATTTACCTTATGCAGATCCAAACTAAAGTGATTTTCTACCCGTTCCTTAGAACATTCTCCAAATGGTTTTAGGTTTTTAAGATCATTCAGAAACAGTCCGATCTTATCGGCAAGGTCCTTTGCATTTTTATTTTCAAAGAGATAACCATTCTGGCCATCAGCTATTTGTTCAGTTGTCCCACCTGCATTTGATCCAATTACAGGCAAACCTAAGCTCATAGCTTCCATGATAACGCCTCCAAATGGTTCCGGCTCGCCCGAAGGCAACACAAATACATCGAATAATTTGTAATATGGGAGAGGATTAGCTAAATGTCCCAGAAAATGTATCCTGTCTTCGAGATGGTATTTCTTGATCAATGATACAATAGTTTCTTTTTGCCATTCATAGTCCGGAACATAATCACCAATTAATACTGCTTGAATATTTTTTCCGGTTTTTTGAGTGATAATTCCAATTGCTTCAATTAGGTATTCCTGACCCTTCCTGATCAGTCTGATTCTTGAAGTACAGCCCAAAACCAGATCTGCCTGATTCAGGCTTTGCTGAAGTCCTTCTGCGATTGAAATTTCTGTTTTGATCTGAGGAATTTCAAAGCCGTTGTAAATGGTCATTACTTTTTTATGACCCTGAAACTGAGCAGCCATGGATTTCGATACACATACAACCCTGTCCGAAAATCCGGTCATATAAGCCGAGTATATTGGCCAGAATTTATTAAAATCACCAAACCATTCGCGGATATGCCAGATGTGTTTTCGCCCTGAGATTTTTGCAGCAAATGCAGGTGCAGGAACTACTCCCGAATTTGTATGAATGATCTTGATGTCATATATACGTATAATCCTTGCTATCTTAAACAGATTGCTGATAAACCGGGCTATTGTTGATCCGATGTATTTTAATTTAAAGGATTTTCGTGTAAAGATATAGAGGTTTTCGAGTATCAGAATTCTCTCATCGGGCAGGATATTACTTAATTCTTTATGTAGGATTCCGGCTTCTGGTAATACTACATACACCTTATAGTCCTTATCCAGAATCCGGGCCAGCTTAATTAATGAGCGGCTTGCACCATACATATCACCACTATGCCCGATCAGGAGGATGTTTTCCTTCATTTTGTAAACCCAAATTTAGATTCATGTTGCCTGTACCACTCCAAAAAGCAAAATATATTCCATAACAAACGGAAATTTGTTCCGGATTTTTGTTTTTTAGCATCCTCCCAAAGCGTATTAACCATTTCAGAATTCAGGTATGGATTATTTTTTAAATTTTCTTCAGAAAATAAAAAAGAAGAAAGTTCATGCAGGCTGGAATTGAGCCATTGGAGTTTCGGAGTTTCAAAACCTTGTTTTGGCCGGCTTGATATCAGCTCAGATACCGAAGCTGGTAATTTCTTTTTTAATAATTGTCTCAGATAGTTTTTTGATTGAAATAGAGGATTATTAAAATGAGAAGATGATTTTAAGACCTCCTCAACCAGGTGATGATCAAGAAAAGGGGTACGGGCTTCTACGCTGCAGGCCATCATCATACGGTCTGTTTTTACCAGTAAGTCATCGGGTAGCCAGGTCAAAAGATCGAGCATGAGACTTGATTCCAGCTTTCCTGATTTTTTCCCAAAGCTGTGAAGAAAATTTTGGAATTGGATTTCGTAGTTTCCTTCGTTTTGTGTTGTGGTCTTTAAATAGTTCTGGCTTAATTCCGGACTAAGAATGGAAGTCCACCTGGAAACACCTGTATCGTTTTTGAATGAACCGATGCTCCTGAGTTTGTTTCTGATCCTGTCAAATTTATGGATGCCCAAACCCGAGATAAGCTCCGTCAAAGCATGGGCACCTTTAAAGGGTAATTTTCCTAGTTGGTAAAAATATTTCTCATAGCGATAATGATCGTAACCGTGAAAGAGTTCATCGGCACCTTCTCCAGATAATACTACTTTAACATGCTGCGCAATTGATTTGGAAATAAGATAGGTAGGAATAATAGCCGAATCTCCAAGCGGCTGATCCGCATGATAGATAGAACTGGAAAAATTTTCAACTGTAATATCTTCGAGCCGGAGGGTTGTTAGATCCAGGTCAAGTGAAGCTGCAACTTTTTGAGCAAATACCGATTCATCAATAGACTTCTCTGCGAAGCTAACCTTAAAGGCTTTTACTTTTTTCCCGGCTAGTTTATGCATATAACAGGCAAGCAGAGAGGAGTCAATTCCGCCGCTAAGTAGTAGTCCGATATCAACATTGGCAACCAGCCGGTACTTTATACTCTCTTCGAGCAGGCTGTCTATCTCTTCGATCTTAGGTATCTCTTTTCGCTCGCCTACATGGTCGAACATATTCCAATAAGTAATTGTCTCTCCCTTGTTTTTTCTCAAATTATGTCTGTAAACTTTAGCCGGACTAATCTGCTTTATATTTTTATAAATGGTAGCAGGACCTGGAATGTATTGCAAAGAGAGAAAATTCAACAGGCTTTCCTCATTTATTTCAAGGGCTATATTTTTGAAGGCATGAAAGAATTTTATTTCTGAAGAAAATAGTATAAGTTCCTCATTTTCATATAAAAACAACGGTTTTTTACCCAACCTGTCACGAGCGAAAACTACCTGCTTCTCTTCACGGTCATATATAACCAGGGCGAACATTCCCCTTAGAAATTTGCAAAAGTCTGCACCATATTCAACGTATGCTGCTAAAATAACCTCTGTATCACTTTCGGTTCTGAAGCTATGTCCTAGTTTTTTCAGATCTGATCTTAATTCCTGATAGTTGTATATTTCCCCATTAAAAACAATGATGTATCGTTTACAGGAAGATTGAAATGGCTGGTTACCATCAGAAGAAAGGTCAATAATAGATAAGCGACGATGGCCTAAACAAATGCCATCTTCAATCCATATTCCTTTGTTATCCGGACCCCGGTATTCCATCCGATCGAGAGCAAGGCTTAGGGGATCAAAATAATCTGTACGGAAGTTTTTTACTTCCTTTTTTGAGATCACACCTAGGATACCACACATAATCAGATTATTCTTTTTCGATCAAAATAAGCGATCTATTTACGGCTTTTTAAGACTTTTGCCGGTACTCCACCGACAATACTATAAGGTGGCACATCTTTGGTCACAACACTTCCTGCTGCAATCACTGATCCGCGGCCAATGGTTACTCCTGCCAGAATGATTGTATTGGCAGCAATCCAGCAATCATCCTCTATTTTGACAAATTCCCGTTTTACTCCCTGCTCTTTTATGCTAAGTTCAGGATGGTCAAATAAATGGTTCTCGGCATAGATACTTACTCTTGGCGACATCATCACATTGTCTCCAATTTCAATAAACCCTGAGCATCCTATATATGAATAGGGGCCAATACTGGAATTATTCCCAATTTTGAGCCCTTCGCCAATTGCAGATCCATAAATATTGGTTGGCCTGATGATTGCATGTTTTCCTATTGTTACCCGATCTCCTGCTACTATCCCGCGATAGGTCATGCAATTAACCTCAGCATAGTCCTCAACAATAAAATCTCTTCCAACACTCAGGTGACGAGCATAACGTATTGAGGCTCCTTTACCAACCAATACCCATCCGCTCGACCGTTTAAAAAATAGCCGCTGAATCATTCCGCGGAAGTAAAAGAAAGATAAACGGTAAAGGGTTGTCAGAATATCATAGTTCTTCCATTCAGCGGGGAATCGGTCAACAATAAACTTGTATCTGCGGAAGAATCCTGTTTCTGAACTCATAAGGTATAAGCAAAACTAAAATTAAATTTTGAATTGCAGGGAAGCTGCATCTCAAAAATAACTTATAAAACCTTAAAAAGGTATTTGAATGATACAGGAAATAATATGGTCAGAATTCTGATATTAATAACTGCTTGGAGAATTAAGATTTGAATAGCTTAATTCATGCTCAATCATGTTTTCAATAATTGCACTAAGTCCGAGTTTAGCTTTCCAATCCAGTTCTCTGTTAGCTTTTCCTGGGTCGGCTCGTCCAATCTGTAAATCGGTAGGCCTCCTTAATACTTCGTCAATAACAACATGTTCTTCCCAGTTCAGGTCAAGAGCTCTGAAGGTGAAATCAATAAACTCTTTAAGCGTATGGCTCTTGCCTGTAGCAATAATGTAGTCTTTTGGTTGGTCTTGCTGCATCATCAACCACATTGCTTCCACATAATCAGGAGCCCATCCCCAGTCGCGTTCGATATTGATATTACCCAGACTAAGTTTATTCAATCTGTTCCTGTGAATTTTGCAGGCCGCTGATATTATCTTTTTAGTAACAAAGTGCTCTGGTCGTAAGGGTGATTCGTGATTGAATAGTATTCCTGTACAAGCAAAAAGATTATATGCTTCTCTGTAATTATCAATTTGCCAGAAGGCAGTTGCCTTGGCAATTGCATATGGACTTCTTGGATGAAAAATTGTGTTTTCGTTTGCAGGAATAGTGCTGTCACCAAAACATTCGCTGGAACCAGCATTATACAATTTGATCGGCAGGTTACTAAACTTTACTGCTTCCAGAAGATTCAGGTTACCGGTACTTATACTTTCATGAGTCTCATGAGGCTGATCAAAAGATAATCGGACAGAACTCTGGCCTGCAAGATTGTAGACTTCGTCTGGTTTTATCTTGTTGATACATTCGAGTGTATTACCAAAATCAGTAATATTTATAGAAATCAGGTTGATATCGTCTTTTATCCCAAGTTTTTTCAGATTGATAAAAGGGGACGTCTGAGCATCACGGGAAGCTCCAAATACATAATATCCTTTTTCAAGTAAAAATTTAGCCAGGTATGAACCATCTTGTCCAGAGACCCCGCAAATCAAAGCTTTCTTCACGTATTTAGTTTAATAGCCTGTATTCAATTTGAATACGCAGAAAATGATAAATAGTTTACGAAAGTGCTAATTTTTATTGATAGCTGCCCTAAAAGTTTTTATTAATTCTTCGGCATTCTTCTCCCAGGAGAAAAGTTTCAGTCTTTCGCTTCCTTTTCTAATGAGCTCAGACCTAAGTTCTTTATCCTCAATCAGAACCCTCAGTTTATTACTGATATCTTCAACATTAAATGGATCGAAGCATAAAACTGCATCGCCTCCAACTTCCGGCAGGCAGGTATTATCAGATACAATTACGGGCAGATGATGATGAAATGCCTCCAATACAGGAACTCCAAATCCCTCATTAATTGAAGGGAAAGCATATATTTCAGCATATTTATAAAAATATGC
>CAYJAM010000189.1:0-5403 GCA_964367725.1 uncultured Sphingobacterium sp.
CAATGATGCCGGCTGGGTTACACTGAAGGATAATACATCCGATAAGGTGATGTTCAAATTTGCAGTTTGTGCGAATGACTTAGTGCTTAATACTGATACTACTAAAAATGCTAATGTTATAATTACTTTTTTCATGATCTTATTTTTTCTGTTTTTTTTATTTGTTGATGTTGTTAGTGTATAGGCAAATTATAGACCAATGTGCCTAAGAGTATAAAAACAGTGTTTTTAGGATAATTCGGGTATTTTATGTGGGATATTTTTTCCCGAATGGGGAATTGGATACTCATTAGAGTATTGAGTAGTAAGTATTGAGATTAAATCCTATTTCAATTGACAATTAAGGCTTTGGAGGATACTGGGGTATTTCACTGATGCTGGTGCAGAGATAAACTCAATAATTCTTTCTGACAATTTTCTATAACCTTGTGGCTAAAACATCGATCGGATAAAAATGATGCAGGGTTTGTTTCCGAAAACGGGGTCTTTTATTTTAGGATAACAGTATAAATAACCGGAATGATAAATGTGCCGGGTATTCTACCAGCAAATGCACCATCTGTGCCAATTAAATAAGATATATTAAATGTATTTGCAGAATCTTTACCGTTCCAGGAAGCTTGATCTGCTTCAATAATAGTGATTTGCTTATTTATCCTGAAATTTGGAGGTAATGCCGAATTAATAATGAGTCCATCCAGGTTACCCCGGTTCCCGGAACCCAGTTGAGGTGTAATTTTTATTGAATTTCTTCCCAATTTCGAATCACCAGAAATGTCTCCGATAGCAACTTTGACTACATAAGCTCCTGAGCTTACAATATTAATGTGATCCTTAATTATAGCATTGATTCCTTCATCATACTTTGCATAGCCGCTATTGATCAGCTGAATTGCAGGAGGATCGCTTATTCTGACAGATATAACGGTTGGAGATAAAGTAATATTAAGGCTGGCACCCTGAGAATAAGCTGTTTTGCTATAATTTATCAAGAATGAAAATACAGTTATGATTAATATTTTCTTCATAATCAGGCAATCCAGGCAAGCTAAGATTCAATAAATAATGCTAATACTACCTTAATTTTCATAAACACTAATATGAATTCAGATTTATATTAATGTTTGCTTGTTATGACAATCCCTATTGAATGTTTTGAACTAATTCCAGATTTTAAATTATCCCTGAAAATTATTCTTAAAACCTCAGGGCTGAAGGACCGTAAAAATCACTGGGATTGTTGGTGGATTCTGCCCTTTTAAGGAAGCCTTTGGTGCCTCTAAAGAATAATCTATGTCAAATTTATTTTCAGGGTTGAATCCGTTCCAGGAAGTATTCGATGCAGAAATAACTGTAGCTGCAATTCCATTAGCTGATTGAAGTTGAACAAACTTACCAAAAACAAGCCCGGAGGTATTTCCCTTATTTGTTTTACTAATATGCGATGTAAGACTAACTTTGGATGCTTTTCCATTTGAATCCCCGGAAACAGCCTTTACTACATAACCTCTTGAACTGACTACGGTAATGTGATCAGGAATTTTGGCAACAAGCCAGTTATTCGTTCTTCCCGTATTTACGTATTCCAAATCAATACTTTCTGGCTGACTTATGGTAAAGGATAATGCATCCAATAGTTTAATGCTTAAACCCAGAGTTTGTGCATACACTACTGTATCAGCCACCGATGTGAAAAGGAATACAAAAAGAATCAATGCCTTTTTCATCTTGAAATTAATGTCATGTATTTTTATTAGCAATGAATGAGTGATATTAAACCACTCATTCAATTCGCTAAAAGACCGTAAATCTTATTGTTGTGTTACTGTATAAACTACAGGTACCACATTTAAACCTGTTGCTTTACCTGCGTATGCACCACCTGCACCAATCAGGTAAGAAACGTTGAACTTGTTTGTAGAATTTGAACCGCTCCATGAAGTGTTTGCTGCTGTAATAACTGTTGCTGCTGATCCACCTGATACCGGCAGAGTTACTGCTGAACCATAAGTGATACCCGTAGTGTTACCATTGTTGGTAGCTCCAACTGCTGAAGTGATCTTCACTGATCCCGGTGCAATTGCTGCTGATCCAGTTACTGTTCCTGCAATAGCCTTAACCACATAACCTCTTGAACTGGTTACACTCACATGGTCAGTTGCCAGGGCAGTGATACCATTGGTATATTTTGTTTCTGTATCGAAGTTTACATCCAATGATGCCGGCTGAGTTACACTGAATGAAAGGACATCAGAAATAGTGATGTTCAAATTTGCAGTCTGTGCAAATGATTTAGTGCTTAATAATGATACTGCGATTAATGCGAAGGTGATGATTACTTTTTTCATGTTCTTGTTTATGTCTTTTTTAATTTGTTTCGATTTTGATAAGACATAGACAAATAACAGACCAAGTGCCACAAGACCTAAAAAGAGGGATTTTAGCCAAAAATGAGGGAATTATATGGGATAATTTTTCCCGAATGGGGAACGGGATTCTCAATGGAGTAGTGAGTATTGAGTATTGAGTATTGAGATTTAAGGCTGCTTAATTTGGAACTTATTGGTAATGATGAAAATCTGGGTAATGGGTACTCAATTGCATTAGGGAATGTGCAAGCCGTAATTCGTAATTGATCATTCGTAATTCGTAATTAATAATTCGTAATTGACAATTCGTAATTCGTAATTGACAATTCGTAATTAACAACAATCTAAGCCAGGTATTCCCTGTTAAATGTCCTGCGCAGCTCGGTAATTGATGATTGAAGTCTGGATCGTAAAATACCAACAGTAATATTTAGCTCTTCAGCTGCCTGAACATGGGTATAACCCTTAAAATAGATCAAATCCAGTGCTGATCGTTGATCTTCGTTGAGAATGTTCGTCATATCTTTAACTCCAATCAATTCCGGATTGTAAGAAACCTGGAATTTCTGATCGATCTGCTGGGTGGATTCAGAAAGGTTCTCGCTCACCGTATAATTCCGGTAATTCACACTTCTAAGATAATCTATTGAAAGATTACGTGCCAACCTTGCCATCCAGGTGTACAACCTGCCCTTTCCGGGATCATATTGTTTAAATGACTTCCAAATCTTTATAAAGGTTTCCTGAAGCAAGTCCTGAGCCACTTCTTCAATTACCACTATTGTAGAAATTACTCTGTACAAAGAATCTGAATACATCCGGTAAAGAGCAGACATTGCACTTCCATCCATATTTTTCAAACCTTCAATCAGTTTATCCTCAGATAAGCGGAGTTTTCTACTCCTTCCGATTCTACTATTATTCGAATCTTCAATTTGTATATCCATTGCTATCATAATATCATTACGATTATTATTTAAAAATGGATGTCCAACATGAATTTAAGATGAAGTTTAAAAAAAATTATATTTTACTAATTTCTACTCCCGATTTCGTACCCAACAGCTATCGGGTCCGCATCTCAATGCAACTTTTTAGGAAAAGCAAGAAAATCCTTCAGAAACTTATCCATCCTGCCGGCATAACTATCATCAGTTAAAACACCATTGGAGAATAAATTCTGAACTTTGGGGCTGATCAGATATGGGGGATAAACAATCCCCTGCAAGGTACTGGCATATTGCTGCAAATTTTTGGCTGCACTTATTCCGCCGAGCATTCCTGATGAAACACTTACAATCCCAAACACTTTTCCAGAATATTCCTTAAAAAAATAATCCATACTATTCTTCAGACTTCCAGGATAACTGCCATTGTGTTCGGGGGATACAATCAGAATAACATCTGTTTCATCCAACCGGGATTTTAGATCCTTTAAAGTAAGTCCGGGTGATGGATGGGAATCAAATGTGTAATCCAATAATGGCAGATTCGTATCCTTGACATCCCATAACCAATTATCGACAGCTAACTTGTCTAATCTATTTTTAACTTCCAGCGCAACCTGATGAGATTGTCTCTCTGGCCTTGCACTACCTGAAATAATTACAATTTTCATATTATTCTATTTTACTGATTCAAGAATTTATTATCAAAGACCTATGCCCCATTTCCCATTCCCTATTTCCTAATCTCTGCAATTTCCATGCAAATTAATGGGAAAGCTTATCCTAAAAATTAACCTGCGTTAGCAAATTGAAATTATTTGCCCTGAATAAAGCAAAACCCAATAACCAGAAGAGGGCACCCAATTTAATTGGACACCCTCTTCTGAAATTAAAAATTACAGAATTATCTTTTCCTGATTTCAACTCTTCGATTTAACTGACGACCAGATTCAGTATCATTGGAAGTAAGGGGCATCGACTCTCCAAAACCTTTGGTAATCAGATTATTAGCATTAATACCCGCTGTTACCAGATAGCTTTTAACTGCAGTAGCTCTGTCTACAGAAAGAGTCATATTTCTCTGATCTGTCCCTTCAGCTGAAGAATGTCCGTTAAGATTAAAGCTCATTGATGGAAATTTTTTCATTTCTCTGGCTATTTCATCAAGTACAGCATAAGATGAAGTTTTCAACACAGAAGAGTTAAACTCAAATAATATATTTTTATAATTGAATGTTGGCTCGGCGGCAACAGTTTCGGGGCAACCACCATTGACAGAAGAACCTGCCTTATTCGGACAATTATCTTTTGAATCAGGAATACCATCACCATCTGTATCCGACTCAACAACTGCAGCCGCCTTTGGTGCATCCTGAGCACTGGCAGCTACGGGTGCGGCTGGCGCCTGACTGATTACTTTTTTAGGTTTACAGGAAGAAAACAATACCACAACAGTAAAGATTGCAATGGCAAAAATCGAAAATGTGCTTTTAAAGTTTCTCATTTCTAGCTTAAATAGTTTATTAAATTACTGGAAATAAAACTACTATTTACTTGCTTTTTAAACAAACTTAACAGCAATTAATAATAAGAAGGCAAATCACTGAATATTGAGAAGACAAACCTGTTTATTATTCATAAAAAAACATTGTAGCCGGAACATAATTGAATAATCCGGCTACAGTGTATTTGGTTAGAAATTAAAAATTACCGCACTATACTTACATATCCTCTCTTCTGTCCTCCTCCATTCGGAAGTTCAATAATAAAGTAGTAGGTATCTTCCGGAAGCAATGCCCCTTGATAGATTCCACCCCATTCATTATTATAGTTGGAAGCTGAATACACCACTCTGCCCAACCTGTCAAAAACACGAATAATATTATTCGGATATTTTTCAATATTACGGATCACCCAGGTATCATTCTTAGCATCGCCATTAGGTGAAATAAAGTTTGTTGCGATTAGTTCAGCATCAGGTTTAATATTAACCTCACTTTTCAGAGATTGGCCACGCAATGACATCAGAGCCGGAACTGAAAGTTCAGGAGCCGGTAAAGAAATACTCAGATTCCGAATCTCATGAA
>CAYJAM010000190.1:0-5402 GCA_964367725.1 uncultured Sphingobacterium sp.
GCTTATGGTGCAATTTGTCATGAATGTCTGAGTATTCCGGTATTTCAGTCGGCGGTCCAGGCTTAGAAGCGACAACTAGCCTGGCTCGAGACTGACTACGGTGCCTTATTGACAGCTTTTGAAGAAGCAGGGAATGCATCAATGCCAGGAAATTGGTCTTCATCGATAACGCGCATTAGATACCAGTGATCTGACAGTTTTTCAGTCCAGATAGTGCCATAAGGACCTATTGGTGGTGCACAATTATCCTCGGAATAAAGTAATCCTGAGAGGGAATAGCGCCCGCACGCAAAAGCTAGATATACATTTTTGTCCTTGAGCTTGCGAGCAGTGCCTAGTTCCAAAGCATTGAGCTTGGCGGCAAGAGTCTCGGGTGGGTCTTTAGTAACTTGGATTGAACGAAGTCGAATGTGATAAGCATACTCGTTAACCTTAAGGTCGTTCATGCCTTGCTTGGCTAAAATACTTAAGTCATCTCGATGCTCGCTAAACCACACTTTGATCTCATCATCGGTCATCAAGCTGCGTTTTAGAGCGCGTACCTGCTCATCGTGATATGACTTTTCTAGCTCCTTTTGAGCTGGTGTCGATTTTTGAATTCTCTCTGCTTCAATTCTATTCCAGTTGTCATCCATTGAAGGTTCATCTATGTCATATCCAGGCGCAATTTTCCTGCCATCGAGTGGTGTTCTTATGGCGGATACTTTCCAGCCATTGTCATCAACTAAATAAAAGTACGATTCACCACCTCGTTGCACATGGTGTACTCGCGCAACGGCAGTCTTTTCGGAGAGCAAACGTACTTCAATTTGGTCTTTGCTTAACTGCTTAAACTCACCTAAACTTGGAGTCTGAACTGAACCAGCTTTTATAGACACTCCAGTCAATTTTGCCTCCCCGCTCAAAATTTGAGCCGACTCTTTAAAGTCCAGAGTATTGTTATTTAAGGCTTTAACCGCTTGAAGCACCAGTGCATGCAGTATCCGGCTCAAGTCTTGGGCTTTGCTTGAACTGAATTCTTTTTGATTTTGATAGTGCCAGGTGTGCGCCACTGGCCTGAGTGAGGATATAGATGGACCAAGATGCCCACCTCTTCCATCAAAAAGAAATTTGCCTAGACCTGTGTAAACGATTGGTGTCCAACCATCAAACTTTTCCCTTCGCAGTGCAAATTCATCTGGGGTAAGCTCGGTTTTTACTACACTGCCGACTGGAGGACCATTGTGGTCCTTAGGCACAAACTCTCCCGGCTCCGGCTTTTCATAGTAAATGTCATCAAAGATGTGACGATTGACTCTCCAATTGTCGCTAAGAGTGACTGGAAATATTTTTTCTTTGGCTGCACTGACTGATACTATCTGTGGTGTTAGGGACAGCCCTAATGATCTAAGCTTAGTTTGTGTGCGCGGGTCATCGAGGGGAAGACTAAACACTTTTATTCCACAGAGTCGTTTCTCAAGCAAAAGGCTTAGTGGACCTGTCTTGCTATCAAAAAACTCAATTATTTGTGGCATTTCAGACGCGTCTGCAATGAGTTCTGGTGAGTATGGAATTCCTTTGCTATCGTGCAGTCGCTCTTTCCGTTTATCATTAAATAGCTTCTCATTGGGATACTTTTTGAGGGAGCTGACTCGCAATGGAATTTTCATCTCTATTCCATCTCGCCGAATTGTAAGGTCGATAGTTTGATTTGGATTATATGAAATAGTCTCAAGCAAACTTTTGAAGATGCGTCCATGCGTCCCTCTTAATTTAAAATTCTCCAAACGGTCATTCTTGCGAAGTCCTGATTTGTATGCTGGGGAGCTTTCTTCGACAAAATCAAAATAAGCTCCCTGAGCATCTTGGCTTAAACGCACGCCGGCATAACCATATGAGCCAGGCTGATCATCTAGGCTAGTTGAGTGCCCCTTACCAGTTTTATTGTCAGATACTAAATCCTTTGTCTGCGCAAGAGCTGACTCATTTAAATGCATACTCAATGCCAAACACGCAGCTATAAATATCAAAGGTTTCTTCATGGGTTATTTCTTGTACAGCAATAGATAGTTAACCAGGATAGTACAGCCAGCCGTTAATATTCTTGCCTCTTCTTGAGAAGTCTTTCGGTTCTATACCGGGAAAGAAGCAGAATTCGTCAGGATCAAATCCGTTAATCGGCAGTCTGAAATTGAGCTGCCATAATGGTCCACTATCAATCGAATACTTAAAAGGCTGATTGTTGCATACACCAGAACTGGGAATTAGTTTTAGATACCTTGGCACCAGGTCAGAGAGCTGTCGCGGTGGACTTCCATTTTCCTTCTGATACCTGTTTATCGCTGCTATCAGAGGTTTGGAGTTTTCAGCGACAATAGTCAATTGTTCTTCTTCGAATTGCCTCGTGCTAGGCGAAACACACACTACACAAAAAATGAAAATTCCCAATGCCATCACACGCAGGACCCACGCCCTAATCTCCCCTCCTGAAACGAGTAGAGGAGAAGCCAGCATTGCAAAACAGACTATGTAATACAAAATTTCACTGGGTAGAAAGAACGTCGCTAATGGATCCGAAGACCAGGCAAGAATTAAGGTCGCCCGTTGCAGAAGACCAAAAGCGCTCAAACCAAGAATGTAAATCAGGAGCCTATTAAAAGACTGGGGATTCTGTAATTTCGCTCTTTGTTGACTTGCTGTTTTTTGATCTCTCATCCACATTTGCCTATCAATAGTCTAGCGATAAACCCAGTCCAGGACGCGGTGGTAATCACCAATTGGTTGATAAGGATAGTCCTTACTTATACCCGGATAGTAGTAAAATTCTTTGGCATCAAACCCGGTCAACGGCCGGTAAATAAAGAGCTTCCACCTGTGCCCTGTACCGACTTCATAGATGAAGTCCCAGTTGGCACCAACTCCTGTCTTTGGTACAACCTTCAAATACGCAGGGACCAAATCCGCGAGTTGGGCTGGCGGATGACCGTTATCTTGATCGAATTTTTCTATGGCAGCAATAAGTGGTTTTGAGTGCTCAGCAACTTTTAAATAGTTTGACCGCATAATCTCTCTGCCCAATTGTGCTCCAAGTTTTAGAGCAATAAAGGCAAGAACAACTACTGCTATGCGCAAGGTCCACGCTTTTAGATCGCGCCCGATTACAAGTATTGGGGTAAAGAAAATAACCATCACAACAATTAGATTGGTAATTATGCAGATGCTTGACAGATAACTCCAGGGTTTTGCCTCAAAGGCAGTGTATTGAGCTGCGGCTGGCAAAAAGGCAAGGGACAAAAGACCGGCTATAAATGCTAGCAATTTGTTAGTTGGATAAAAGAGCCTGTGCTTCCCATCACTCATGCACATAAGCCCAGTCGCCGATGCGTTCGACGCCGCCACCATACTCGTGAACTCCATACTCTTTGCTTGGACGATAAAAAAAGATGTCCCAGTTTAGAAGACCTATTGAACATGGCACTTCCAATCTCCAAGGATCGGTATCGTCTGGAGTAACGTAATTAAAATCAGGATAGGCTCCCATCCCCGTATGAGGATACTTTGGCAAAAACTCTGGCACCAATGCTTCCAAATTTGCGGGTGGATGTCCTTTTTTCTTTTGGTAAGCTTCAATTGCTGCAACAACTGGTCTGGCTCGCACTGTCATTTGTTCAAAGCAATAGTGTCGCGCCAAACCAGAGCCCCATGCACTAAATAGCATTGCCACAAAGCATAGGACCCAGATTCCTAGATTTTTTAAAACTGTTTTGCGCTTTGACTTAAAAAAAAGTCCAATCAGGAGAATTGGTCCGGCAATCAATGTCAGCAAAAGAATTAGTGGCATGGACACATTTGACAAGCTCAGCGTAACACTAGCCAACTTCTGAGGTATGTCAGACAGACAAAAAACTCAAGCACAGATGGATAGAGAAAGAGCGCTATTACCAGCCCGGCGAGCCTAAGCCTCAATGGCAGGTGCCACAGCTATGACTGCTGCATGAGCCGCAGCCGCCACCGCTAGATTTTTTTGCAGTGCCCTGGCCGACGTCTGGAGTCGAGCCTGACGAGCGCAAAATCATGTTCCAGATGCGTATCACATTTTTGCTCTCACACCCGGTGCAGGAGGTCTCAGAGTTGTCTGTCATACTGCGCTCGATTGTAAAAGTGTCCTGGCAGTCTTTGCAGCGGTAATCGTAACTAGGCATTTATTACCTCCTATTTGGCTGGGGCAGGGTTGGCATCGGGAGCTTCTTGAACGGGCTTATCAGTGCTCTCTGGAGCTGTTTGAGGTGGAGCAGCAGGGGCTGTGATATTGGTATCGCTGCCACTGGCTGGAGCCTTTACAGGTGCGCTTTTATCCGGCGGCTTTTTAAAATCGAGCTGACCTTTCATCAAGGCTTCGACATCGTTAAACATCACCACTGCCATTAGAGCAAGCAAGCTGAGGAAGCCCCATTTGACCATTTCGCCATGGGCTCTCTCTTCGATTGGTTTGCCTCGCACAGCCTCGACTAGCATAAACGCCAGGTGACCGCCATCAAGTGCTGGCCAGGGCAAGAGGTTTACGATCGCTAGGTCCATTGAGATCAAAATGGTAAACATGATGATCTGGCGCCAGTCGATTTTAGCCATTTCGGCGCCGACTTTAATCACAGCTAGTACACCGTGCAAATCGCGGATACCGGCTTTGGGAGTGGCAGTTTTAGGGGCATTAAAATCAGGGATCATGCCATAGACCATGTCCACTACACGCACCACCATCAGTCTGGTGCGATTGGTTAATTCAGCTCCGGCTTCGCCGAGCACTGCTACTGGTCCGCCTTCTACTTTTTGATATTGGGTAGGTCTTTGATCCAGTGCCATACCGACGCGGCCTTTGGCATTGGTCGTCATATTGAGATCGACCATTTTGCCGTCGCGTCTAAGAGTCAGGACGATAGGTGAAAGTTTGCGTGAGCCCAGATAAGCAATGATCTCATCGGCTGTCATCACCGGGTGTCTATTAATGGCGATGATATCGTCATTGGGCATGACGCCGGCTTGTTTAGCGATGGGATTGGATTTATCTAGCTCTTTACAGTAAGTCTGATCGATTGGCTTACCCAGGGTAAAGAGCAAGACCACCATCAGGAAGTAGGCAAAAATGACGTTAAAGGTCACACCAGCAACAGCCACAAGTGCTCTTTGCCAGATAGGAAACTTTTTAAATGGATTCAGCTCAACCTTAAAGGCTTCTGACGATGCTGATGAGTTTGTTTCATCACCCAGCTCAGGAATAGCCACAAAGCCGCCCAGGAGGGCTGCATATATCCTGAATTCAGTATTCCAGCGTCTGCCAAGCTTGATATAGGGGCCAAAAGGAAGACCAATACCAAATACCGGGGTCTGAAAACCAAAAAATCGGGCTACCAGGTAGTGCCCGCATT
>CAYJAM010000191.1:0-5393 GCA_964367725.1 uncultured Sphingobacterium sp.
TGATTATCACTCACTAACCACCCATCCTACCCCCGAGAATTTACACGGTAATGTAAAGCAGGTTCTTGTAGAGTACCTTGCCGCAGGTATTGATCCGGAAAAAGCGACCATTTATGTACAATCAGATGTTCCTGAAATTGCAGAGTTATACCTATATCTTAATATGAATGCCTATTTGGGTGAACTCGAAAGAAGCACCTCATTTAAAGATAAAGTTCGGGCTCATCCCGATAACGTTAATGCTGGATTATTAACTTACCCGGTATTAATGGCTGCAGATATATTAATTCATAAGGCGACCAAAGTTCCGGTTGGAAAAGACCAGGAACAGCACCTGGAAATGTCAAGGACTTTCGGGAATCGTTTCAACAGATTATATAAAACAGAGTATTTCCCTGAACCATTTGCATTTAATTTTACTGAGAAACTCGTTAAAGTTCCGGGGCTTGATGGCAAAGGGAAAATGGGTAAATCTGAAGGCGAAGGAAATGCGGTTTACCTATCTGATGAACCTGAAGTTATTCGTAAAAAAGTAATGCGGGCAGTTAGTGATGGAGGGCCGACCGAAGAAAATCAGCAAAAACCCGAAGCTATTCAAAACCTGTTCGACCTGATGAAAATTGTTTCAGCTGCTGATACTTATGATCATTTTGATTCCCTTTACAATCAGTGTGCAATACGATATGGTGATTTTAAAAAGCAGCTTGCAGAAGATATGATACTTTCTACAGCAGCAATTCGCGAGAGAATCAATGAAATTGCCCGTGACGAGACCTATTTAAGGGAGGTTGCCCGATTTGGTGCAATAAAAGCCCGCGAAAGTGCCTCCAAAACAATTCGGGAGGTTCGCCAGATCATTGGATTTAAAAGTTTTTAATTTAGCTTGATTAAAAAAACAATTTGTATTTTAAGACACGCTTTGCGGGCATCGCTTTGCACTTACCAAAATTATCATGCACATAGCTATCGTTGGAAATATTGGAGCAGGTAAAACTACTCTGACAGAATTACTTGCCAAACATTTGAGTTATGAAGCGCAGTTCGAAGCTGTTGAGAATAACCCTTATCTGGAAGATTTTTACAGTGATATGAAACGCTGGAGTTTTAATCTCCAGATCTATTTTTTAAATAGCCGTTTTCAGCAGATTCTGGAACTTCAAACCGAAAACCGAAATATTATCCAGGATCGTACAATTTATGAAGATGCCTATATTTTTGCAGAAAACCTGCATGATATGGGTTTAATGACCTCCCGGGATTATGAAAATTACCGTGCCATATTTGATAATATCACCTCTTTCATAAAACCTCCCGACCTGTTGATATACCTGAAAGCATCTGTACCAACTTTGGTTAATAATATTCAGCGAAGAGGCAGAGAATATGAGGCAGGAATCAGGCTGGATTACCTCTCAAAATTAAATGAGAAATACAAAAAGTGGATCGACTCCTATACTCAGGGCAAATTACTGATATTGGACAAGGATAAACTGGATTTTGCTAATAAACCAGAGGATCTTGGCTTTGTTATTAACAGTATTGAGCGGGAAATAAACGGATTGTTTTAATCCCCTGTAAACAATAATTTGTCCAATGAGGATACTCGGAGTTATCCCTGCCCGTTACCAATCCAGCCGCTTTCCCGGAAAGCCATTGATCGATATTGCAGGTAAAAGTATGATAGAGCGTGTCTATGAGCAATGTTTAAAATCATCTTCACTTAGCAAAGTAATTGTAGCCACTGACGATCATCGCATTGCAGATCATGTAAGCTTATTCGGAGGGAATGTCGCAATAACCTCTGATAAGCACCAGAGTGGAACAGACCGATGTGCTGAGGTTGCAAATAACTACCCTGAATTTGATGTTCTTATTAATATCCAGGGTGATGAACCCATGATAGATCCAGGTCAAATTGATCTTTTATGTAAATGCTTTGAAGATCCCCAAACCTCCATTGCTACACTGGTTAAGAAAATCAGCACGAATGAGGAACTTTTTAATGAGAATACGCCCAAAGTAATCCTCAGTAAAAATAAGGAGGCCATACTTTTCAGCAGAACAGCGATTCCATTTTTAAGAGGTAAAACGAGAGAGACCTGGATTGAGCATTATACTTTTTTTAAACACATTGGCATTTACGGATTCAGAACTGAGACATTACTGGATCTTACTAAACTACCTTTATCAGCCCTTGAAAACGCCGAGGCTCTGGAACAACTGCGCTGGATTGAAAATGGATACCGGGTTCATGTAGCGATAACCAATACAGAAAGCCAGGCGATAGATACCCCTGAAGATCTGGAAAAACTACTCAAATTAATCCAGCCCTAAAAATTCATTATCGAATTTTCAAAGACAAACAGCCTTCTGAATTATTTATTTAAATTGTCGCTAGATATAATCAAAGTTTTCATGAAATACCTAACAGCAATATGTTTCCTAATGATCAGTTATTCTGCATTTGCACAGCTGGAAAAGCGTCTGGATTCGGTAATCAATAACAGTATTCAGCCCGGGGAACCCGGAATTGCAATGTATATTGAAACCAATGGCAAGACAATTTATAACAAAGGCTTTGGATTGGCTGATACTGAACATAAAAAAAGTATTCATACAAAAACCAATTTCAGGCTTGCTTCGGTTTCCAAACAATTTACTGCCATGTGCATTCTCTTGCTGGAGGATGATCAGAAACTATCATTAGATGACCCTATTTCCAAATTCTTTCCGGAATTACCTGCGGAATTAAGCCGGAAAATTCTTTTACGGCATTTAATAACCCACACATCCGGAATACTTGATTATGAAGAAATTATGGACAATAGCAGCAGCAAACAGCTATTGGATATCGATGTATTGAACATTCTAAAAACACAGCATAAAACCTATTTCAATCCGGGTACTGAGTTCAGGTACAGCAATTCTGCATATGCATTGCTAGCCCTTATCGTAGAGCGGGTTTCAGGCCAGAGCTTTCCTGAGTTCATGAAAGAAAGAGTTTTCAAGCCCCTTAAAATGAAAAACGCTCAGGTTTATGATTCTGAAGTGAAGATTCCTAATCGCTCGATGGGTTTTGCCCGTGATAAAGGCAAAAACCTCTATGCAAATGATCAGAGTTCCACCAGTGCAATCAAAGGTGATGGAGGTGTTTATTGCTCATTAAGCGATTATAAAAAATGGACTCATGGAATTTGGAACAACAGCCTTGTCAATATGCCTTCTGTATTGTCGAGACTTAATATTTCAATAAAAGAAGTAACAGGCAGTTATTATGGGCCAGGCTGGTTTTACTTTGATAAAGGTATTCCTGCACTATTCCATTCCGGCAGCACCTGCGGTTTCAGCACTTATGCTATTAATATTCCTGAACAGAAAACAAGCATTGTTTATTTTTCGAATATTGCAGGCAATTCTGAACCATTTAAAAAGATACTAGAGGTACTAAATGAAGAAGGAATCCGTAGTCCTGCTGAGGTCTTCAGTTTACACCAGTTAACACGCTAATTTGAAGACAAAAGCCTAAAAAAATGAATTATATCGTTGATAAAACCTTCGAAAGAGTCAAATTCAATGAGGTTCCCCTTGAAGAGGGAGAATACGAAAATTGTGTGTTCAGGCAATGCGACTTTTCAAATGTTAACCTATCTGAGATAAAATTTACTGAGGTTGAATTTATTAGTTGTAATTTGAGTCTGGCTAAACTTGAAAGAACTGCATTTAGGGATGTAGTTTTTAAAGAATGTAAAATGTTAGGACTCCATTTTGAAAATTGCAATGAGTTTGGGCTTGCATTTACATTTGAAAACTGCCAGCTCGACCACAGTTCCTTTTACAAGACAAAGATCAAAAAAACGAATTTTAAAAACTCCTCCCTGAAAGATTCAGATTTTACAGAATGTGATCTCACAGGCTCTGTTTTCCAAAATTGCGATTTGGGCGGTGCTATATTTGAGAATACGGTTCTTGAAAAAGCTGATCTTCGGACGTCCCTCAATTATTCCATTGATCCTGAAAACAACAGGATCAGAAAGGCGAAATTTTCAATATTGGAAATTTCAGGACTTTTAAACAAATATGATATTGAAATTGATAGCAGTATTTAAATGTGCTATGTTTTTTACAAATCAACAACATTCTTTTAGTTAAACTTGCAATATAAACCATCGAAGAATACTGGCTTTAAAACGAAGATGAACGAGGATTTTTTCAAGCATATATTCAAAAAACAACAGGATGCAGATGCCGTTCCTTCCAACAAGGAGATTTCAAGATGGGCACTGGAACTTTTCAGACTGCTATATCCAGAGCAATCCAAACGAACGCTAAATTCAGTTGATGAATTAAAGCAGGAATTTCATAGGCTGGAGACTGAACTTTGCCATATGATGGAAGCCACTAAAGCCTGTATTCACTGTGATAATTCAAAGCTTGCCAAAGACTTTTTTGCACAGATACCTGAATTATTCAGGGTGTTAAACACTGACATTAAAGCTATTTTTGATGGAGATCCGGCAGCTAAAAGTGAGTTTGAAGTAATCCGGGCCTATCCTGGCTTTTATGCTATCTCTTTCTACAGACTGGCACATGCACTATACAATTTGGGTATTCCATTATTACCAAGAATTTTTACTGAATATGCCCATTCAAAAACTGGAATTGACATTCATCCTGCAGCACAAATTGGCGAGTACTTTCATATTGACCATGGAACAGGTATTGTTATCGGAGAGACCTGTAAAATTGGAAATCATGTGAAAATGTATCAGGGGGTAACTTTGGGTGCCTTAAGTGTCCATAAAAGCATGGCCAATACAAAAAGACATCCTACCATTGAAGACCGGGTAGTGGTCTATTCAGGTGCAACAATATTAGGAGGTGAAACCGTGATCGGCCACGATAGTATAATAGGAGGAAATGTTTGGTTAACTAAAAGCATACCTGCTGGCTCATCAGTTTACAATACTTCTGAGGTAGTCATCTCCAGAGAAAAAAGCAATAAAAAATAATAAAATGGCAGGAATAATAGATCTGATTGGAAATACGCCATTAGTTGAAATTAAAAAACTGAATCCAAATCCAAAAGTTCAGATTTATGCGAAACTTGAGGGTAATAACCCGGGTGGAAGTGTAAAGGACAGGGCAGCACTAAATATGATCAGAAGTGCGTTGGAGCGTGGAGATATCAAAAAAGGATCCCGCTTAATTGAAGCTACAAGCGGAAATACAGGCATAGCCCTGGCGATGATTGCATGCTTGTTCGATCTTGAAATTGAACTAGTTATGCCTTCAAATTCAACCCGAGAGCGAACATTAACCATGGAAGCATTCGGAGCCAAAGTTACCTTGCTCGAAGGAATAGAATTATGCCGTGACTATGCCGAAGAAAAGGC
>CAYJAM010000192.1:0-5368 GCA_964367725.1 uncultured Sphingobacterium sp.
TAAAGCTGCGAAAAAACTAGGGTTGCCATATCCCGGCGGACCATTAATTGATAATCGTGGAAATGTTATAGGTATTATTAATGGCAAGCAAGCTTTGCTTGACGGTGCGGCATTCGCAATAAAATCATCTTTTATACTTAAATCAATAGAAGCAATCCCACAGGATTCTTTGGATGAAAAGTTGGTTGTGAACAAAAGAAATACTCTGGCTGGTTTAAGCCGTAAAGATCAGTTCAAGAAGCTGGAACCATATATTTATATGGTTAAGGTCTACTAGTATTTTGTTTTGTGTTTATAAGGGCTGTTGGAATCTAATTCTCTCAGCCTTTTATATTTTAGCGGTCTACCTCTCCGAGTACAATGTCAATTGATCCGAGGATAGCAACCAGATCAGCAATTAAAACGCCCCTGGAAATTTCAGGGAGTACGGATAAATTATTAAAACTAGGGGCTCTGGCTTTTACGCGTTTTGGAATTTCAGTCTTACCGTCGCAAATAAAATAATAACCAAGTTCACCTTTTGGATTTTCAGCCCTGATATAAAAATCCTGCTCTTTTGGGATAATCTTTTTGGGAAGTTTAGCTCTTGGGTCGAACCCAGGACTTCGTTTTAATTCCTTTTGCAATCTTTCAAGGCATTGTTCTATGATCCGGATTGACTCTGTAATCTCATCTGTTCGTATTTTATAACGATCCCAGCAATCACCTGTCTTACCCATTTCACCACTTCCAATTGGAATATCGAACTCAAGTTCAGGATAGACAGAATATTCATCCACACGCCTCAGATCCCATTTTAATCCGGATCCTCTGAGCATGGGTCCCGAGCAGCCATAATTAATTGCCACATCGAGCGGGAGTACCCCAATGCCTGCTGTTCTTCCTATAAAGATCTGATTATCTGTAAGTAACTGATTCAATTCAGTGAGTTTTGGCTTGAAATAACTGATAAACTCAGAGCATCTTTCTTCGAAACCTACTGGTAAATCATAGAAAAGACCACCGACCCAGATATAATTATAAAGCATTCTTGAACCTGATGCCCATTCCAGCATATTCATGATGTGCTCACGATCACGAAAACACCATAGAAAAGGGGTGAAGGCACCAATATCAATTCCATAGGTTCCGATGGCAATAAGGTGGGAGCTAATGCGGTTCAACTCACAAACCAGTACCCTGATATATTCTACTCTTTTGGGAATATCTTTGTCAATACCCATCATTCGTTCAACACCCATGACGAATGCATGATCATTGTTCATGGAAGCCAGATAGTCCATGCGATCTACAAAGGGAATGATTTGCTGATAAGTAAGGCTTTCGCAATGCTTTTCAAAGCACCTGTGCAAATAGCCCATATGAGGGATCACTTCTTTCACGATCTCTCCATCGGTGATTAGTTCAAGCCTTAAAACACCATGTGTGGAAGGGTGTTGCGGACCCATATTTATGATCATCTCTTCAGGCTTCAGGCCTTCAGTTAATTGAGCATATCTGGTTTTATTAAGCTGCATGAGAGGTATTTAGCTCAGTTAATTTTGATTCCTTTATATTCTTCTGCCGCCTCGTAGTCCTTACGCAGCGGAAAACCCTCCCAGTCATCAGGAAGCAGAATTCTTCTCAGATCAGGATGGCCTTCGAAATGAATTCCAAACAGATCAAAAGCTTCACGCTCATGCCATTCGGCTGTCCGCCAAACTTCTGAAACGCTATGGAATGATGGCAAAGTGCCGCTATTTCTGTCGTGATCCTTTATTGTTTTGAGAACCATTTGTTGTTTGTGCGGTATTGAAGCAAGATGGTAGACTATTTCAAATTTGTTCTTCTCCGGCCCATGATCAACTCCGCTGAGGCAGGAGAGAAAATCAAACCAGGTGTTATTATTGTCTCTGAGCTCTTCACAAACCTGCACAATAAGTTCAGGATCAATTTGCAAAGCCGCTTGTAAGCCATTGTTTTCAATAGCTTTGATCACACCATCCCCGAATTTATCCCTTAGCAGAATTGTTATTTCATCAAAATTCATAGGTAAAGATCAGGGTGCAAGCCTTACAATTTTCCAACTGGTTTTATCAGCTTTTTTATAAACAATTCTATCGTGTAAACGGCTTGGACGGCCCTGCCAGAATTCAATAACCTGAGGTTTTATCAGATAACCACCCCAAAATGCCGGTTTAGGTATCGTTTTATTCTCATATCTTATTTCAGCCTCTTTCCAATCCCTTTCAAGGTCTTCACGGCCTTCAATTACCTGACTTTGCGGAGAAACCAGGGCGCCGATCTGGCTTTGTTTCGGACGGCTTTGAAAATAACGATCAGATTCTTCTTTACTGAGTTTTTCAACTGTTCCCTCAATTCTTACCTGTCTGGCCAGCTCAGCCCAGTGGAAAACAATGGCAACAACAGGATTTTTCGACATTTCCTTTCCCTTAGCGCTCAGATAATTGGTATAGAACATAAAGCCCCTTTCCTCATATCCTTTTAACAAGACAATTCTTGCACTGGGTTTGCGATCAATGCTGGTTGTAGCAAGAGTCATCGCATTAGGCTCATGAATGCCTGCATCCATTGCCTCTTTAAACCATTTGCCAAATTGCTTAATCGGATCTTTGTCTACATCTCTTTTGGATAGTTTTTCAGAAATATATTCCTGACGGAGGTTTTCAAGTGTTTCTTTTTTTACTGCCATTTTAATTGTTTTTCACCTGCTTGGTACAAGGTTTGTTGTCTTATATTACAAACTTAACAATTGCAGATTGCATTCTATCATTTCAATGATTATTAGATATATATTGTAATTTTAAATAAGATAAATGATGTTTAATCAATTTCTTTATGCTTAGTCCCCATAAACCCAAAAGTGGAAGCCTGATCGTGTCAGAACCATTTATGTCTGATCCTAATTTTAAAAGGTCTGTTGTTTTACTGACGGAATGTGAGGAGGCGGGGGCCGTTGGCTTTATCTTAAATCAACGAAGTGATCTTTTGCTGAATGATCTGATTCCTGATCTTAAAGGAGCTGATTTTCCGGTTTATTTCGGAGGGCCGGTTGCACCGGATACCCTTCATTTTATTCATTCTTGTTATGATAAACTCAATAGTGGAGTTATGATTAGAGAGGGAGTCTTTTGGGGAGGTAATTTCGAAACAATTAAGATCCTGTTTAACAATAATCAGCTTAGTAGTGAAGAGATTAAATTTTTCGTTGGCTATTCCGGATGGGGGGCTGGGCAGTTGAATGAAGAACTCGATCAGAATTCCTGGCTGGTAAGCGATAAATACAGTCCTGAGGTTCTTTTTGTTGAAGATGAAGAAAACTTATGGAGAGAAGTGGTGATTGGCCTTGGCCCTAGGTATGCTCACATTGCTAATTTTCCTGAAAATCCGCAGTGGAATTAACGTAATCGGTTGTCAGTTGCCGGTTATCAGTTACCAGCCAGCTGATTGTTGGCTATTCTCAACTCTCAACTCTCCATTCTCAATTCCCTTCCATTTCCCTTGCGCTTTCTTCAACCTTCCGCTTTAGTTCTTCTTTATAATCAAGAAGTCTCTGAGATAAAGCAGAATCACTCGTGCCTAAGATCTGAGCAGCAAGTATTCCGGCATTTTTAGCAGCATTTAAAGCTACTGTGGCAACAGGAATTCCATTTGGCATCTGAAGTATTGATAGGATTGAATCCCAGCCATCAATAGAATTGCTTGATTTGACCGGTACTCCGATTACTGGTAATTGAGTGATTGAAGCAACCATTCCGGTCAGGTGTGCGGCTCCGCCTGCACCTGCAATGATTACTTTTAAGCCTCTGCCGGATGCAGTTCTTGCATATTCAAACATACGTTCTGGTGTACGATGCGCCGAAACAACAGTGATTTCAAATTGAACTTCAAGCTCTTTTAAAACATCTGCGGCGTCCTGCATAATACCCAGATCAGACTTGCTGCCCATAATAATGCCGACTTTAATCGCTTCACTAGCCATACTATTTTTTATTTATATATAATATTGTATATAAAGGACTTATATTATTTATTTAAATTTTTACTTTAATTTTATTTTGAACAAATCTCGCCTTTTCAATAGCTTTCTGCCGGTCATCATCCATAATTGTGACATGCCCCATTTTGCGGAAAGGCTTGGTGAATTTCTTTCCATATAAATGGATATAGACCCCTCCAAGTTCGAGCACTTCATGTAGTCCTTCATATTCCGCAGCACCTTCATATCCTTTTTCTCCGAGAAGATTAATCATTACTGAATTACTTATTGCCCGGGTATCTCCAGGAGGCAGGTTGAATATTGCCCTCAGTAATTGTTCATATTGGGAGGTATAATTCCCCTCAATGCTCTGATGCCCGCTGTTATGTGGGCGAGGAGCAATCTCATTAACCAGAATATCGCCTTTCTTTGTAAGAAACAGTTCAACTGCCAGGATGCCGACAATCTTCAAATCATCAGCAATTTTTATTGCCAGCTGATCTGCCTTTTGCAATATTTCAAAATCAAGGGTAGATGGTGAGATCAGAAATTCAACGAGGTTTGCTTCTGCATTGAATTCCATTTCAACACATGGAAATGTTTTTATTTCGCCATCTTCATTTCTGGAAACAATAACCGATAGTTCTTTATCGAAATCAATCAGTTCTTCGATCAGGCTTGGCTCTTCAAATGCTTTCTCAAGATCTGAATCTGATTTTATCGTTTTTACACCTCTGCCATCATAACCGTCTCTGCGAAGTTTTTGTATATATGGAAATGGAATCTTTGCAGAGATTAGTTCCTTCCTGTTGCCAAATACCTGAAATGGAGCCGTAGGAATATTATTTTCTTTAAAAAACTGTTTCTGGATTCCTTTATCCTGGATAAGTCTGATTACCCTGGATTGGGGATAAACCGATAAACCTTCTTTTTCAAGCTTTTCAAGAGCGTCAACATTTACCTTCTCAATCTCTATTGTTAAAATATCGACCTCTTTCCCAAAATTATAAACCGCTTCAAAATCAGTTAAAGAACCATGGACAAATTTCCTGCACAGATCCTTACATGGAGCCTCTTTGTCAGGATCCATAACATAGGTAGTAATGTTATAATTTATTGATTCCTGTATAAGCATACGTCCCAATTGGCCGCCACCAAGTATTCCAAGCTTAAGGTCTCCGTAAAATGCTTTCATATTGCTGCAAGTTTAGGCGAAATCTGTGAGAATATCCAATTTTCGGTAGGTTTCATTTCCGGAAAGGAGAATATAAAATGTCATTTTTAGGCTGGAGAATGATTTATAGCCGGAATCAGCTGTTTAAAAGGCTCTCCTGCTCAATCTTCTTTTGCAGTTCAAGTATTGCCCCAATAAGTGCTTCGGGCCTTGGT
>CAYJAM010000193.1:0-5326 GCA_964367725.1 uncultured Sphingobacterium sp.
CCGGAGGAAAGGACTGAACCAGCCTATAGCATACAGGTATTGCTTTCCAAAATCCTATTATTTTCCTCCAAAGCTATATCTGAATAATTTTAACCCTGTCTTTTATTCATCCTTAAGTCAAAATCAAGATAATTTCCCTGTGGTCGGTGTTATCACCGACCAATGATATGATCGTGCTTGGTACGGTGAGAACACCGACCAGAGGGGAAACTAAAATATAAAGCTGTTTATGAAACTAATCTGTAAATTTTGCTAATCTTAATCCTTTTTAGATAACCTTTGCCTGTCCTGCTTTCTGCTTTCGCGGATCATATCTTTCATATCATCCATCTCCGGACCTTCCTTAAGGGCTTTCCAGTCAAATTTCTCATCAAAAGGATCAAGGGCTTTCTGAGGGTCAAAAAACCGGCTGTCGGCAGGTATAGCCTTGAAGGGTGTAAAATCGGGGACCTCGCTGAACATATCTGCAAGGTCGCTGGCCCCGGCATCATATTGGTTGAGATATGGGATACCTAAAATATTCCAGAAGGTTTTGAATATGCTACCAAAACTGATATGGGTATGACTTGAGTAATTTTTTCTGGTATATGGCGAGATAGCCATTAAAATGCTCCGGTGGGCATCGATGTGATCAACTCCATTTTGTGCATCATCCTCGGTAATTATAATCAGCATGTTTTTCCAATAGGGCGTATTGGATAAAAATTCAACAATCCTGCCTACTGCCAGATCATTATCTGCCATATAACTTTCCCTGAACGGATAACCGGCTTCGGGACGCTCTGCTGCACCATGATCATTAGGAATTATAACGGTTAAAACCGAAGGCATTGTTTCTTTACCCATTCCCCATTTTTCATTAAATTCTTTTTCAAAAACACTTACCCTGAATTGATCAGGTATGGCCATATTATAGGTAGGATAGGTGTAAGATGTGCGGGAGAAAAGGGGTTTAGGCATTGGATAATTAGCGAGGTGTTTAATTCCCCCATATTTATAATGATCCTTATAATCGCCGGGTTCAAACATTACCCCAAACCCGAAATTGAAATAGCTGATCTTATTTCTGCCCATGTGCTCCCACATTGAACCTGCTTCATTATAATCTTCAGGATAAATTGCACCCGCCGACCCGTTAATTCCAAGATTTCCCGGGGCATTCGAATCACTTCGGTAAGATCTGTTTTCGCCATATCCTGCAGCAGTTGTGGCCTCAACCCATTGATTGGGGTAGGTGTTCACTAGCCAGCGATGTCCATCAGCAGAAACATCTGCATCCACATAGAAGTTATCACTGAACGAAAAGGTTCTGGCAAGTTTAAGATGATTGGGCATTACTGTAGCTATTTCAACTTTTGCGGTACCTTTACTGTTACTGAACGATACGCCCTCTCCATATCTGGCTATTGAAGGATCCCCATTCCCATTTTTTAGCTGACCAAAAACTTCATCATAGGTTCGGTTCTCCTTAGAAATGAAGACAATATGCTTAATTGGAGATTCTTTTTGTCCGGGGAAAAGAGGAACAGGATTGTTATTTCTCCAGGAAAATGAAGAATCGGATGCCTTTCTGATCATGAAATTATTCTCAATGACTCTCCTGGTTAAATCTCCCAAATCCTTATCATCAGGGATGTCGCAAACCTGAACTGAGCCAAACATCAGGCTCCCGATATATGAACCTGCGGGGCCACTTTTAAAAGATTCTCCTCCATTTGGACCACTTCCGAATCCTTTCGCATTAGAAATGATCAGCTTTTTATTGTCGGGTGATACCTTTAATTTTGCAGGGAACCATCCTGTAGGTATATGTCCAATAACTTTTAATGTTTTGACATCAATAACAGCTACGGCATTAATGCCGGATTCAGCAACATAAACACGTTTTTCATCCGGTGAAACTGCCAGCCCAAAAGGAATAATCCCTCTTAATTTACTTAATCGTTCTTCCGGCGCCAGCTTTATATGAGTTACAATTTTTTGTCTCCTGTTATCGAGTACCGTGATATTATCATTATTCCCATTACTGATGAATACATAATTTCCGGCAGCAACTATTGAATTAGGACTTGAGCCCCCAACTGCCGGAATCCCGTCAACCTTTTGTCCTACCATGTTTCCGGTCTTGATCTTTGCAATGACAACAGGTTTAAGCGGGTCTTTGACCTGTAAAGCCCATACTGAAAATGCTTTCTCCGACTGTAAAGGTCCAAGTCCAGGGATAAGAACAGAATCAGTTTCAATGCCTTTTTCAGCTTCCGGAGTATCATAGGCAAAACCCGGAGCATTTATCGAGCCTCTTTTCCACTCTCCATTTACTTTCTTTTTGATATAACTGTATTCAAACATACCCACATTGGCCACATAAACTGTTTTTTCATCTTTTGAAAGGCTTATTCCAAAGGGATAACGTCCAACAGGAGTGGAAGAAATCAATTTTTCCTGCAGCAGGTCAATCGTGATCATTCTGAATCCGATCTGATCTACTGCATAAAGATAGTGCCCATCCTTCGAACTGACCATATCACCGATATATCCATGTGAATAATCAAATTGGCTGTTTTTAAAACTGCAATTGATCGCTCCTAAAGGTTTTCCACTTGCAATATCAAACTTGTAAACTTTATTGCTTTGTCCACCGGCAACATAGACTATTTTATTATCCGGCGAGATCACCAGGCCCATAAATGCAGATTCAAGAATTCCTTTATCACCTTTTGGGTTTTCAGGTACCTGGGTGATTAGCGGGTTTTCTGAATGAATATTTTTAAGAATATTGATAGAGATTGGGCTGGTTCCTGAATTTGCTGTGATTGCAATGTTTCCATCACTGCTTATTGCCAATCCGTAGGGGTGAGGAGCGACCATATGAGATCTACCCATGGGACTTATATACCGGCCATTAGGAATAACTGTCTTGCCATCCTTTTTGATTATCACATATTCATCACCGGCAGGCGCAGAAATAACATAATCAGTTTTCTGGGCAAAAAGTACGTTTGTTATTGAAAAAAGAAAGATTATAAGATAAGCTGTTTTTATATTGCTTTGGAAATTGCTTTCTGAAAATTTTGAGTTCATAAGTTCCTGTTAAACTAACAAATAATAGAAAAAATCATTTTGTTGACTTAAGTATCATACGGACAAGATATTGATCCATATCGTCTTCATAGATCATCTCACACTCCCATCCGGATTTTTCAGCTATTGCATTTAAGGTGTCGAAATCAACATATAACCACTTAAACCAATTTCCTTTAATCATTTGATATTCATATTGATATGATATTTCACCGTAATAATTACTAGAGATAAATTCATCAGGTTTATAGAGGTAAGCAATGTCAGAAGAATCAAAGACTATTTGTCCTGTAGGCAATAATAGATTCTTTATGTAGTCAAGAAAATAACGCAAACCCGCGATATCTTCACAGAGTCCGATACCATTCATCAGCAATAATATGGTATCATATTTTTCAGAATCGTACTGAAGAATATCGGTATTAACAACCTTTTTCACACCCCTGTGCTTCATTATTTCACAGGCTTTTGCTGAGATCTCAAGTGCAGTGACATCAATACCCTTCGATTGCAGAATCAGGGCATGACTGCCAACCCCGGCGCCAATATCCAGAGTTTTTCCCCTGCATAGATCCATCGCGATGATCTCCATTTCGGGCATGTCAGCTTCGGGTCTGAAGAAAATATCAACAGGCATATCTTCAGGGTGCCCGTAGCTATTATATAGCCAGAGTTTACTTTTTAGTTTACCCCGATATTGATCCAGTAATGCTTGTCCGTAGATATCCATGTATATTTTGTCACAGAATCAATGCTATCAGATTGATTCTTAATCCTGACCTCGCCAATTTTTTCTAATATTGGATAAAAATACTCCTTATGAATTGTTCTAAATTAATTTTTCTAAATATTCATAGGGTTATTTTTGTGTAAATTATTTACTTGTGGAATTATTTACTAATAATATTAGTAAATTGCAAAATGAATTAGTTTACAGATCATACATTGGAATATTTAACCTGAATATATGTCAACAGAAGTAAAATGCCCATCCTGCGGTCACTCGTTTCCACTTGAGGAAGCCATTGGGAAAGAATATGAGCAGGAATTGCGGGATAAGATGATTGCCTGGCAGAAGAAGAAGGATGAGGAATTTTTAAAGAAGGAAGAGGATTTTAAGGTTCAGCAAAAAGCGCTTTCTCTTAAATATGAGCAGCAGCTGGCACAGGAAAAGATCAATCTTGAGGAAGCGGTTCGTAAAAGTATTGCTGTAGATTTTGAGAATAAACTGAACTTTTTAGAGAATGCTAATAAAGAGAATCAGGAAAAATTAAAGCTGGCAGGGCAGAAGGAGCTGGAGTTTTTAAAGAAGGAGCAGGAACTTAAGACCAGGGCTGAAGAAATGGAGATCGAGATTCAGCGGAAAATGCAGACCGAGCGGAATCAGATCGTTGAACAGATCAAGAAACAGGAACTTGAAAAAAACCAGTTAAAAGAAACTGAACATCAATTGCGGATAAAAGAATTTGAAAAGCAACTGGAAGATCAGAAGAAGCTGGTAGATGAAATGCGCCGCAAGGCTGAACAGGGATCTATGCAGCTTCAGGGTGAGGTTCAGGAACTGATCCTTGAAGAAGTATTGCGGGTTACCTTCCCATTTGATCAGATCGGTGAAGTTGGAAAGGGCGTTCGCGGTGCCGACTGTATTCAGGTCGTGAGGAATAAATTTGGTCAGGATTGTGGTAAGATCATTTATGAAAGCAAGCGGACAAAGGATTTTGCCAACGACTGGATCGATAAACTTAAAAAAGATATGCGTAAGGAGGGAGTGGATGTTGCAGTAATCGTAACCCAAACTTACCCTAAAGGCATGACCTGTTTTGGTGAGCGGGATGGTGTTTGGATCTGTTCTTTTGAGGAAGTAAAGGCTGTGGCCTACGTTTTACGGGATGGGATTCTGAGACTTTATAATTCTTCCAAATCCCAGGAAAACAGGGGCGATAAAATGCATATGCTTTACGATTATCTTACCGGAACTGAGTTTTCAGAGCAATGGAAGGCCATCCGTGAAGGTTATATGAGTATGCGCTTATCCATTCACAGGGAGCGTGATGCAATGGAGAAAATGTGGAAAATGCGTGAAAAGCAATTGGATAAGGTACTTCTTAATGCCTCAAGTATTAAAGGCTCTATTGAAGGGATTGCAGGTGCAGATACGATTTCGCTGAGCCTTTCGGATGATGAGGATGATACTCTTTTGCTTGAATAGGAATTTAGTAGATAGTTGATATCTCAATACTCAATA
>CAYJAM010000194.1:0-5325 GCA_964367725.1 uncultured Sphingobacterium sp.
TGAACCAGTTCATAATACACAGGTATTGATTACCAAAATCAAATCATTGTGGTTTCTCAGCCTTAACTGATAGATTATAACAGTATTTTTTTACTCTCCCATACATCGACTCAGGGTAAATTAGAAAAATGCCCCCCTCACATTTTAGGTATTTTTTAATCTAATAGTTAAGTGGGAATACTTTCTAAACTTAAAATCAGCGTGATAAAACATCACATTTCACAGCATACAGTCTTTCTAAGCCCAGGCACCAACCATTCTGTCATTATTCTGTAATACATCAAACTTATTTTTAAAAAATGATAGTATTACTATTACTTTTGCATGTAAAATTTTCAAAAATGAAAACATTACTTCAAAACATTAGACCAGAAATCCAGGATGGCATCTTTCTGAAGAATCCTGAAAGTTCAGATTTGGGCAAAAGGATTGTTAAAGAAGGTGTTTTATTGATAGATGAAATTGGTTTTGAAGCCTTTACATTTAAGAAACTGGGAGAAAGAATTCAAACCAACGAAAGTTCTGTCTACAGGTATTTTGAGAACAAGCATAAATTCCTGCTTTACATTTCCTCCTGGTACTGGAGTTGGATGGAATGTCGTCTGGTTTTTGAAACCGCTAATTTATCGCAGGCTAATGACCGGCTTATGAAGGCTATATTTCTGATAACCGAGGATACAGCCGATGATATATCAAGTGATTACATCGATGAATCTGTTTTAAAAAGGATCATAATATCAGATTTTACCAAGACATTTTTAACCAAAGAGGTGGATGACGAAAACCGGGAAGGTTTTTTTAAAATTTACAAACGGGTAATTTATAGAATCGCCGAAATAATAAAAGAAGTTAACCCTGCATATTCCTTTCCTGAGAGCCTTGCCAGTAATATTGTAGAAGGTGCTATGCACCAGCATTTTTTAAAGCAGCACTTCAAAACAATCACGAACTGTAATGAATTGGTATCGCCTGCTGATTTTTATATAAATATGGTTAACAATCTATTAATCAAATCAATATGACACCTTTAAAACGTTTTTATAACTTATTAAAGCTGGATAGAAAAGATGTATATCAGATTTTTATTTACGCTGCCTTTTCTGGCCTGATAAGCCTTTCACTTCCATTAGGTATTCAGGCGATTGTAAATTTTATACAGGGTGGGCAAATTAGCGTTTCATGGAAAGTGCTTATATTGATAGTAACGCTGGGTGTTGCTATGGTTGGTATTCTGACACTTATGCAATTGCGAATTACCGAAAACCTGCAACAAAAAATATTCATCCGTTCATCTTTTGAGTTTGCATATCGCTTGCCGAAGATTTCTTTTAATGCATTATATGATGAATACCCACCTGAAATTGCGAACCGGTTTTTCGACACACTTGCCATACAAAAAGGTACATCAAAATTATTGCTTGACTTTACAACAGCTCTCTTACAGGTTGGTTTAGGTCTGATCTTGCTTTCTCTTTATCACCCTTTTTTCATACTATTTGGAATAGTGCTGTTGATTATGCTTTATATGATATTCAAATTTTCATTTGATAAAGGTTTATATACCAGCCTGAAGGAATCCAGTTATAAATACAAGGTGGTTTATTGGCTTCAGGAAATTGCACGTAATAAAAACAGTTTTATTAAAAAAAATAATTTTGACTATGCTTTAAATAAGAATGATCAATTGGTAAATAACTATCTGAATTATCGTGAAAAGCATTTTAATGTAATTCAAACGCAATTTTCCCAACTAATAATTTATAAGGTATTAATTACAGCCGGACTTTTATTAGTTGGTGGTTATTTAGTTCTGGACCAAAAAATGAATATCGGTCAGTTTGTTGCGGCCGAGATTATTATCTTATTAATTATCAATTCTGTTGAAAAGCTGATAGTTGGTCTGGAAACTTTGTATGACGTTCTTACAGCTGTGGAGAAGATAGGTATGGTTACAGATCTGGAAATTTATGAAAGTAATAAAAAACCTGAATCTGATTTATCAGAAACTCATTTAACTATAGAAACTGTTGATATGTGCTATAGGTATCCAGATGATGACAAGGATACCATTAAAGGTATCAACCTTAAAATTACTCCGGGTGAAAAGGTCTTTGTTGCAGGTGTAA
This sequence comes from uncultured Sphingobacterium sp., assembly GCA_964367725.1. Lineage (GTDB taxonomy): Bacteria > Bacteroidota > Bacteroidia > Sphingobacteriales > Sphingobacteriaceae > Daejeonella. Next base: position 2,127 of record CAYJAM010000194.1, read on the forward strand.
ATAATTCAGGAAAAACTACCCTTGTTAGATTACTTTCAGGATATCTATCTCCTTCTTCTGGAATTATTTATATGAATGAAAGTGTTATGAAAAGATCAGAAAGTGGATACTATAAGAATTATACCGGGCTGGTTATGCAGGATGATACGCTTTTTGAGGGATCTTTATTAGAAAACCTGACATTCAACAACCCAAAAGTTAGTAATGAAGATATAAAATGGGCATTGGATGCGGTTGGATTGACGGTAATAGTTAAAAGGCTACCCAATGGGCTGGATACGATAATAAATTCTGATGGCAGGCATTTAACAAGATCTGTGATTCAGAAAATTCTGATTGCAAGAGCAATAATTAGCCGCCCGAAAGTTCTGTTTCTTGAAGAACCTACAATAAGCATGGATCCAAGCGCTTCCAGACAGATAATTGACTTTCTTGTGAGCCCTGAAAATAGTTGGACAATAATTGTATCATCAATTGATGAATACTGGAAAAAGGCTTGTAATAGAGAAATAGATATGAACAATGGAGAAATTGTCAGGGATATAAAAACAATTGCAAATGCTTAATATATCAGATAATAACCCGGTAAAAATGGATGATGGTACAGGATATGAGACCATCAGGGTACTGAATAACAGACCGCATTACAAAATACTAAACAGGATAATTTGGTTTATTTGCCTTGTAAACTTTATTGGGTTGTTTTTGCCCTGGACACAAAACATTAGAGGTGGTGGTTCTGTTACTACCTTGAAGCCTGATCAGCGTCCACAAACTATCCATACTGCAATTGCAGGGAGAGTTGAGAAATGGTATGTTAAAGAGGGCGACTTCGTAAATACGGGCGATACAATTGTATTCATATCTGAAATTAAAGAGGAATATTTTGATCCAAATCTGGTCCGAAACACTAATCAACAGGTTGAGGCAAAAAAGATGGCACAGGGGTCTTATGATAGCAAAGTGCTTGCACTGGAAAGCCAGATTCAATCTTTGGGTATGGAACTTAATCTCAAACTTGAGCAGGGAATGAATAAAATAAAACAAGCTCAATTGAAGGTGCAAAGCGACAGTATGGATCTGGAGGCAGTAAACACACAATTGATCATTGCTAAAACCCAATTTAACCGGGCTCAAGCACTTAATCTTGATGGCTTGAAACCACTTAGTGATGTGGAAGAAAAGAGGCTAAAACTTCAGGAATCGCAGGCTAAAATTATAACACAGCAGAATAAGTTACTGGCTTCTAAAAATGAACTCATTAATTCCAAAGTGGAAATAAATCGGATCAAAGCGGAGTATAGCGAGAAAATATCAAAAGCGAACAGCGAAAAATTTACGGCCATAAGCAGTTCTTATGACACAGAAGCTCAGGTAACAAAACTTGAAAATCAATCTATCAACTACAGTATACGTAACGGTCTTTATTATATCAGGGCACCTCAAAGTGGTATTGTAAATAAGACATTGCTCAGTGGTATTGGAGAAACAATTAAAGAGGGAACTGCGGTTGTGAGTATCATGCCGGCAAAATATGATATCGCTGTAGAAACTTATGTTAATCCAGTGGATCTTCCCTTAATAAAAAAAGATTCCAAAATGAGGGTTTGGTTTGATGGATGGCCTACTATTATATTTTCAGGATGGCCTGGCATGTCCTATGGTACATTTGGCGGAAGGGTAGTTGCTATTGAGAACTTTATAAGTCCGAATGGAAAGTACAGAATTTTGATTTCACCTGATAAAGATGAGGAGCCATGGCCAAAAGAATTAAGTATTGGGGCCGGTACTCAAACCATAGCATTATTACAAAATGTGCCGATTTGGTATGAAATATGGCGGAACCTTAATGGTTTCCCACCAAATTATTATACTGATCAAACTACCAGCAGTATGTCATCGGAAAAAAATAAGGAAAAGAAATAAACTATGAGACCAATTTTTTTGCTTTTCGTTTTTCTTTTTACAACAGTTTATCACGTTTTTGCCCAGGAGTTCAATCAGGATATTCTCAGCTTCAGGGAATATTTAGGGTATGTTAAAAAATATCACCCGCTGGTTAGCCGCGCAAACCTGGAAATTGATAAAGCTCAGGCAGGTTTAATGCAGGCAAGGGGTGCATTTGACCCTAAAATTGAGTTAGATTTTGATAATAAGCAATTTAGAGGAACTCAGTATTATTCTGTTTTAAACAGTAGTTTTAAAATACCTACCTGGTATGGAATAGAAGTAAAGGCTGCATTTGATGATAATGCGGGGATTTATCTAAATCCACAAAACATTGGTCCGAACCAGGGAATTACTGCGGTTGGGCTAAGTGTTCCGGTTGCACAAGGTTTGTTTATAAACCAACGTATTGCCGACTTAAAAAATGCAAAATTACAGATTCAATTAAGTGAATCGCAGCGGCGTCTCCTAAGTTTGGAGGTTTTATACAAAGCATCGATTGCTTACTTTTCCTGGTTAAAACATTTCAATGAAGTTGAGATGTACAGAGAGTACCTTTTTTACTCCCAGGATCGCTACAAAGGAGTGCTCAAACTGATACAACAAGGGGATAAGCCCGCAATTGATAGTGTTGAAACGGGTATTGCAGTAAAAAACCGTGAATTAAGTTTAGAAAATGCAATTTTGAAATTAAACAAATCACGTCTTGATCTTGCTAATTATTTATGGATTAATAATGTGCCTATTGAACCGGCAGAAAATCTTAAACCTGAAAGAAACCTCAGTACAAATATTGAAGAAATATTAAATACCGGTGATTTATTTGATACTCAAAATATCATCTCCAGCCACCCTAAACTTAAAATGATAGAAACCAAAATTGGTATGCTGGATGTTGAAAGAAAACTAAAAGCAAATTACCTGCTTCCAAAAATTGATTTGGGATATTATTATCTCTCTGAACCATTAATGTTTAACTCTTTTCGTAATGATGATTATAAAGTAGGAGTTAACTTTTCTTTCCCAATATTCCTGCGTGGAGAAAGAGGTGCACTTAATATGACAAAACTTAAATTAAAGGAAACAAAATTTGAACTGCAACAGGAAAGATTAGAGATACAAAATAAGATTGATGCTCAACAAGTAGAGAAATCATCATTCAGGAAACAGTCTGGTCAAATAAACAATCTGGTAAATGACTATAAAAGAATGTTGGAGGCTGAAGAGCGTTTGTTTTCGTTTGGAGAAAGCT
>CAYJAM010000195.1:0-1692 GCA_964367725.1 uncultured Sphingobacterium sp.
AGTCAGGACAATTTGATTTTGGGATTTGACGACCTGCGTGCAGGAAGCCGTAATATCAGCTATTCCATTGAGCATTGCGATTCCGAATGGAATAGCAGCCGCCTCTCTCCTATTGATTTCGTAGATGGATTCAGCGAAGACAGGATCATCGATTACCGTAATTCATTTAATACCCTGCAGAAATTTACCCATTATGAGTTAAGCCTGCCTAACTTAACCATCAAACCTAAGCTCTCGGGTAATTATCTGCTTAAAGTTTATGAGGATAATGATCCGCGTAAAATACTGATTACCAAAAGATTCTTTGTTGTTGCACCCATTGTTGGCATTGCCGCAGAATTGAACAGATCCAATACCGTGGCTAATCGTGATCAGATGCAGAAACTTAATGTTTTGGTCAACCACGGACAGGTACAGATCAATAATCCCTATCTGGATGCAAAGATCAAAGTACTACAGAACGGTAGATTTGATAATGAACAGACTCTTAAGCGTCCTACCTTCATACGTCCAAGCCAGCTGGTTTACAATGACCTGAGAGTATTGGATTTTAAGGGCGGTAATGAGTTCAGGCGATTCGATATCCGCAGTCTGCGATTCCGTACCGAAGAGGTTGCCCGCATCGTTCAGGATACGGCTAATACAGTGATCCTTCAGGGGGATATTGTAGAAAACAGATCAGGTTATACCTTTAACTATGATGAAAACGGTGCCTTTTTCATTCGCAATACCGATGGCAGAGATAACCGTACCGATGGCGATTATGCCTCAGTCTATTTATCCCTGAATGCGCCGAAACCATCTGATGGAGGGAATGCCTATGTTGTCGGGCAGTTTAACGATTACCGCCTTATCGACAAGCTGGATTACGATGATGCCCGCAAACGCTTTACCGGGATGATCTTTGTAAAGCAGGGATTGACCGATTACCATTACATCTGGGTAAGTGAGGATGGTAAAACCAGGGATGATGTGGTTTTCGATGGCTCGCATTATGAAACCGAAAACGATTATCAGATCTTCTTCTATTACCGTAAACCGGGTGGCCGATGGGAAGAACTGATCGGTTTTAATCAGATCAATACTGTAAAACGCTAAAAACTTAAATAAAGTCCTTCCAGACTTGATCCGATTGTCATTCCGGAATGATCCGTAAACACTACCTTTGCCTCATGAGCACTATCACCAAAAGCCCTAAAGAGTCGTTCACCATAATGAATGAACTTGTACTTCCAAACGATACCAATCCCTTAAACAATCTGATGGGAGGTCGTTTATTGCATTGGATGGACATCGCAGCAGCAATCTCAGCACAGAAACATTGCAATAATATTGTCGTTACCGCATCGGTTGATAATGTATCTTTCAGGCATGCGATAAAACTGGGTGATGTAATCACCATTGAAGCCAAGGTAACCCGTGCATTCAGCACATCTATGGAAGTACGTCTTGACGTTTGGGCTGAGAACATCCCATCCGGAACAAGGGTACGTTCAAATGATGCCTTTTATACTTTCGTGGCATTAAACAAAGAGGGGAAACCTATTTCCGTTCCCGAAATTGAACCGGAAACTGAGACTGAAAAAAAACTATTTGAGGGAGCCCTGAGACGTCGTCAGCTCAGACTGATCCTTGCAGGAAAGATGAAAGCGCATGATGCTACGGAGTTAAAGGCCTTGTTCTTGAACCAAA
>CAYJAM010000195.1:1792-5319 GCA_964367725.1 uncultured Sphingobacterium sp.
AACTTCCCAACTCCACAATCCTATCAAACTCCTCAACTTTCAAACTCATCACTGAAAGTCTTCCCTGCTTAACCAGGCTGATATTTTGCAGTCGCGGATCAGCTTTAATTGCTTCAAGTGTAACCGGATTTTTAAGGCTTTCTACCGGCTCAAGATCTACTACCAACCAATTTGTATCCTCAGTTGTTGGATCCTGGTAGGACTCTTTGACTACTTTTGCTATTCCCACAACTGCTTTTCCTTCATTACTATGGTAAAAAAGTACTAAATCACCTTCCTTCATTTCTCTCAGGTTATTCCTTGCCTGATAATTCCGCACACCATCCCAGAAGGTACGGCCATCTTTATTGAATTTATCCCAGCTATATTTAAAAGGTTCTGATTTTACTAACCAATAGTTCATGCTTTTCTCTGTTTTTGATACGATTTAAGAGTTCTATTCAAAATTAACCCTCAATTGGCTATAAAGATAAAGAAAACAGGAACAGACTTAGAAAAGACCTGATAAAATTGATTGAAGATCTGATGATTATTGTAGCCTTCCCATTTTTTCAATATGAGTGTGAAAAGACCTCAACAAATAATAATTTACCCCTTTTATTATCTCACTTTCGATGTCATCACCTCAATAGCTCTTCTAAGCGCAGCTATTTCATTTTTTAAATCAGCTACATCTTTGGCACCGGCAAGAGGTGTATCCTTTTCTTCGGCATCTCTCCCAATAAAAAAGCTGGCTAAAGTAGCTGTAACATAACCAAAAATTGCATATCCATACAATGCTATAATAAGGGCCAGTCCTCTGCCTTCGGGAGTTGAAGGGTAATACTCACTCCCTGCGGTTATAACCCGCATAGCAGTCCACCATAATGCAATTCCATAACTGTCAAAGCCCGGGTAGGATCTCTCAAAGGCATGCATACCCGCAGCACCGGCAAAAGTTACAACAAGAGTCAATAGAAAAATATAGCCAAAAGCTCTTCTGGCCATAGTTGCAGCAAGACTCTTCATACTGCGGTTAACAGAAGAAACAAGCCTGAGCAGGCGAAGGCCCTTTAAACTTCTCAAAAAGCTCATAAAGCGGAAAATCCGAAATATTCTTAACGCAGGAATTAAAAGTGAAATGGCCGTAAGCCAATTCTTTTTTAGAAAAACAAGTTTAACCGGTGCGAGAATAAATTTCGTCACAAAGTCAACAATGAAAATAAACCAGATGGAAAGACTCAGATAGTCTAAGGGTTTGGATAGTCCCCAAATTAATTCTGCAATAAGCAATATCAGCCATACAAAACCTAAAAAGATCATTGGGCCCTCGAGCAATCCTTCTATGGATACAAGAAGGTTTTTCCTTTCATTAATGATTTGTTTGTTAACAGGTTCTCCTTTTTTCATCATGCTAAAAAAAGAGAAATTATCATGCCAAAGGATTATAAATGCAAAAATGGCTTTTTTAGCCATCCAAGCTTAAATATCGCCAAATACAAAAGAGTTTCATTTATCTTTAATATTATTGGATTCTAAAAATCCTGAGATATTTTCGATTGAAATTTGGAATAGTTTACATTAAATAAGCCATGAACAACAACACACATCATGAGCGTATGGCAAAAATGATCTTTGCCTCGGTCTATCCTTTGTATCTCACGAAAGTGGAGAAGAAAGGCAGAACTAAAGCAGAATTGCTGCAGGTCATTGAGTGGTTAACAGGCTTCGATGAGGCAAAACTGCAGGAAATGATTGAAAAGCGGGTAACATTCGAAACTTTCTTTCAAAATGCGGCATTAAACCCAAATGCCCATCTCATCACCGGAATGATCTGCGGTTATCGCATTGAAGAAATCGAAAATCCTTTAACACAAAAAGTAAGATACCTCGACAAATTGGTGGATGAATTAGCGAATGGCAAGAAAATGGAAAAGATTTTACGGAGCACATAGGGGTGAATTGTTTTTTGTTTGTCTCATCCCGAAACAAACAAAAAATGAACATGAAATTTCTACAAATTCTATTTACTGCAGTATTGCTGCAAAGTATTAACCTCAAAGCACAAAATAAGGAAACGGACTTTGCTAACAATCAGGCGGTAAGCCAGACAATTAAAGGAACTGTAATTGATAAGAGTACCAAACTTCCCTTATCGGGTGTCACAATCAAACTTAATGCTGGGGAAAGTTCGAGGGAGTTGAGCACAGATCAATGGGGTGCCTTCCGGATTAACGGGGTTAGTACTGGCCGTTATGTACTCGAAGCTAGCCTCGTCGGCTACAAAAAGGTCACATTATCTGAACTGCTGATTACCAGTGGAAAAGAGTCTGAGCTTGCACTTGAAATGGAGTATCAAAGCAATGACCTGGATGAAGTGGTGGTAATCGGGGGTGCCGACAGAAAACCTCTGAATCAGATGGCGATGACCAGCGGCCGCTCTTTCTCGCCTGAAGAGACAAACCGCTATGCCGGTGCAGCTTTTGATCCCGCAAGGATGGCACAAAGTTTTGCAGGGGTTGTGGCTGCAGGTGATAATAATGAGATCATTGTCAGGGGCAATTCCCCTAAGAGCCTGCAATGGCGACTCGAAGGAATTGAGATCGTTAATCCGAACCATTTTGGGAACGAAGGCTCTTCAGGCGGTGGTATCAGCATGCTGAATACTACCGTTTTAAGCACTTCCGATTTTTACACTGGTGGATTGCCTGCTGAATATGGCAATGTATTATCAGGTGCATTTGACCTCAAATTCCGTAGAGGGAACACTGAAAAAAAGGAGTTTGCATTAACCGCAGGTATACTTGGGGTAGGTGCTACGCTCGAAGGCCCGTTCAGCAAGGGCTGCAATGCATCTTACCTGATCAGTTACCGTTATTCTTCATTAAGCCTGCTCGAAAAAGCCGGATTATCTGTTGCATCTGACGGGGTACCCAAATATCAGGATCTGTCTTTCAACTTTGTAATGCCCACCGCAAGAGCAGGTACTTTTTCACTTTTCGGGATAGGCGGACTTAGTAATATCGATGATAAAGCTGAACGGGATCATACCACATGGAAAGAACGATTTGAAAGCCGCGATGCGAAATTTGGATATGATGCAGGGAGTATCGGATTGAAGCATTTGTTCATTGCAGGCAAAAAGGTATATTTTAATACTATAATTTCCTATTCCGCGAGTCGCAGCTCTTTTACAGTAGACAGTTTAACGACCAGCTACCAGGCTATTTTACGCGATAAAAGTCTGAATGATAATAGTACAATTCGCTATGCAGGATCAATGAATTATAGTGTTAATCCGGCAAATACGATTCGTGCTGGAATTAATGCAAGTTTCCTTGGCTTTAATGTTTTCACAGAAAATTTCGACCCGCTAAGCAATAGTTTGAGAGAACTGGTCAATCACGAAGGGAATACCAGCAGCTATGATGCCTTTATTCAGCATAGGGCACAACTAAGCAGCAAGCTTACTTTATATACAGGCGTTCATACAAACTATTTCAGGCTTAGTGAAAGCTGGAGCATTGAGCCTCGTTTCGGTATTAACT
>CAYJAM010000196.1:0-5304 GCA_964367725.1 uncultured Sphingobacterium sp.
TTGATTGCAATTTTTTTGATCTCAATATTGAGATCTTTTGTACTTATAATATCATGTAAACCCTGGCCAACTACGCCAAAGCCAAATAATCCTATGGTCAGTCTTTTACTCATTTTTGTTTATGCTATTTTATGCAGACTGATTACGCTGTTATCCGAATCTGCAGCTCTGAAAAAATTTCCTATTTCTTGCGTTAAAATTTCTGTTTCCACTAAAAACCCATCATGGCCATAAAATGAATTTAATTCAGTAAAACGTGCATTGGGAATATGATTAGCCAGAAACAGTTGTTCTTCTATGGGAAAAAGAACATCGTTCTTAATCCCAATAACCAATGTTTTTGCCTGGATTAACTTTAATGCATCTTCAACCGAATTTCTTTTACGACCAACATGATGACTATCCATTGCCTTAGTCAGATACCAGTAGCTGTAAGCGTTGAAGCGGTTTACCAGTTTTTCTCCCTGGTAGTTCTGATAGGAAGATGCCTTAAAATCACTGAGTTTATCAGGGTTTACTTCCATTTGGGTCGTGGCATAAGTTCCATACGTACGGTATGATAACAATGCGAAGCTCCGTGCAACTTTCAATCCCTTTTTACCTCCATCTGGAGATGGGGTATAAAAAGTCCGGTCGGCCGTTATTGCCATCCTCTGACTTTCATTAAAAGCAATTCCCCAGGCTGAATGTTGAGCATTGGTGGCGATTAATACCTGTTTCTTTATTCTTTGTGGCTCTAAAATTGCCCATTCCATAGCCTGCTGCCCACCCAGTGAGCCACCAATTAGCAATCCGATTTGAGGGAGGCCCAGATGATCAGCCAAAAGCTTATGTGCTGCTGCAAGATCACGAACTGTAAAATCAGGGAAGGAAAGAAAATAGGGAAGACCGGTTGCACTGTTCACACTCAATGGACTTGTGCTACCATAATGTGACCCAATCACATTGGCACAAACAATAAAGTGCTCCTTGGGATTAAACAGACAATTTTCACCAAAAAGCCCTTTCCACCAGTCAAAAACGTCAGAATTTGCAGTCAGAGCATGACAAACCCAAATCACATTATCCTTTTTAGCATTTAATGCACCAAAAGTGTGATAAGCGATCTCAAGACCCTTTAACTTTTGGCCACTTTCGAGCAGAAAAGGCTTTTTGTGTTTATAAATAGCTTCTGTATTCATATTATTTTAAGCTCCCCGATCCAGAGCAGATCGGGGAGATCTTAATTATTCTTAATTAATTACCTAATTACTTTATTGCTGCAAAAGCTTGTTCCAGATCAGCTTTGATATCATCAATATGCTCAATACCTACTGAAACCCTTAAAGATGATGGTTTAACTCCTGCTGCTAATTGTTCTGCATCACTTAATTGCTGATGAGTGGTAGCACTTGGCTGAATGATCAGTGTTTTGGTATCACCAACATTGGCCAGGTGGCTGATAAGCTTTAGATTATCCACGAATTTAATAGCAGCTTCTTTTCCACCTTTAACTTCAAATGAAAGCACTGCGCCAAAGCCATTCTTAAGATACTTTTTAGCTCTTGCATGTGTTGGACTGCTTGCTAATCCGGGATATTCAACTTTATCAACCTGAGGATGATTTTCAAGCCATTTAGCCAGTTCCAGTGCATTATCAACATGGCGTTGAACGCGAAGTGATAAGGTTTCCAGACCCTGAATTAGCAGGAATGAGTTAAATGGTGACTGCGATGGCCCGAAATCACGCAATCCTTCTACTCGTGCCCGAATAATGAATTGAATGTTCCCAAAAGGACCGCCAATTCCAAATACACTATTGAATACCAACCCATGATAACCTTCAGAAGGCTCAGTGAACTGCGGGAATTTCCCATTACCCCAGTTATAATTTCCACCATCTACAATTACTCCACCAATACTGGTTCCATGTCCGCCGATCCATTTTGTTGCTGATTGTACTACCACATTGGCACCATGTTCCAATGGACGGAACAGGTATCCGGCAGCACCGAAAGTATTATCTACAATTAATGGAAGATCATGTTTTTTAGCGATCTCTGCGATCTTCTCAAAATCAGGAATGCTGAAACTTGGATTTCCGATCGTTTCAAGATAGATAGCTTTTGTTTTATCATTGATTAAAGAATCAATACTCTGTGGATCATCACCATTGGCAAAGCGTGCTTCGATACCGAGTCGTTTAAATGCAACTTTGAATTGATTGTATGAACCCCCATAAAGAAATGAAGAAGTCACAAAATTATCTCCTGCCTGCAGGATATTATTCAAAGCAATGAACTGAGCTGCCTGTCCCGAAGAAACAGCAAGTGCGGCAACACCACCTTCTAGTGCCGCTACGCGCTTTTCAAACACATCTGTGGTTGGGTTCATCAGGCGGGTATAAATATTTCCGAATTCTTTCAATGCAAACAGATTTGCACCATGCTCTGAACTGTTAAAAACGTAAGAAGTAGTTTGATAAATAGGAACAGCACGGGATCCTGTTGTTGGATCAACTTCCTGGCCTGCATGAATCTGTAGCGTTTCGAATTTTAAATTTTGAGCTGACATAATTATTAAATGTTAGGTTTAATTATTAATTAAATTAAAATGTTGTAGAAGAGATATCAAATTATTTGAAAATGTTGTTTTACACTATTAAAAGGCGATTAACCTTAGAATTGGACTTAACAACAAAGATTAAAATTCATACACATACAACAATATGTTGATAATGTTGAATAATTAGACTTGTGGGATGGGATTGTAAATTCCAAATATGGAAATACAGAAAGTGTAGACTGGTCTTTTTTCATTTTCAATATAAATTTATTTTTTCCCTTTCGGGACAGGAATTGGCACCTTCCCCGAAACCGATCGGGGGGTTGTCAGTGGGTCATAGAGCCTGATCTCTCGCCACTTCTGTATAAATCAATAAAGTAAATTTATTGAAGACAGATTGGTATTGCTACCAAATATTATTTCAAATATAGGAGTATGAATATATTTAAACCAAATTAAATTTTTATTGAATTTTTAACTAATTGATATACAATTAATTAATTTTATTTTTTTATCCTAAAGCCTGGTTCAGATCCTGTATAAGATCTTCGGAATTCTCCAATCCAACAGAAATCCGAATCAGATTTTGAGGCGTTTTTGTATCCGGTCCTTCAATAGATGCCCGGTGCTCTATCAGACTTTCAACACCGCCCAAACTTGTTGCCTGAGTGAATATCTTTACTGAATTCACAAATTTCCGGGCTTCGGCGGCACCACCTTTTACCAGAAAAGATACCATTCCACCGTAATCACTCATTTGGCTTTTTGCGATATCATGACCCGGATGTTCTTTTAAACCCGGATAAAAGACCTTTTCAACCTGATTATGGGAATTTAAAAACGCTGCAACCTTTGCTGCATTGTATGCATGCCCGCGCATACGATAAGGAAGAGTCTTAATTCCTCTGACAGTTAAATAACAATCAAAAGGCGAGGGGACTGCACCTGATAATACCTGGACATTCTTAATTTTCTTCCAGAGTTCATCATTTTTTCTGCATGCCAAAACTCCGCCAATTACATCACTATGCCCACCAAAATATTTGGTAGATGAATGCATAACCAGATCACATCCTAATTCAAGTGGCCTTTGAAACACAGGAGTGCTGAAAGTATTATCGCAGGCAACCAGAATACTTTTGGATTTAGCGAGTTTGCATATCGCTTTAAGATCACTGATCTTTAAGAGTGGGTTTGAAGGAGTTTCAACCCAAATTAATCGGGTGTTTTGTTTGATAGCACTACTGATTGCCTCAATATTAGCCAGATCAACAAAACTAACTTCAATTATTCCTTCAAAAACCTGTAATAATTGATTCCTGAGACCATGGTACATATCATCAGGTGCAATTATATGTACTCCTGAGCCTAAAGCCTGAAAAACAGCGGATCCGGCGGCATTTCCTGATGAGAAGGCAGCCGCTTCCTCAGCCCCCTCAAGTTTAGCGACTACATTCTCCAGTGATTTCCTGTTGGGATTGTCTATCCTTGAATAGATGAATCCTCCGGGATATCCTCCATCTTCACCCCGCTCAAAAGTAGACGATAGAGTAATTGGCTGAATAGCAGCCCCTGTATTTCCATCTATTTTATTGCCGGCATGGATAGCTATGGTCTCAATCTTCATATTTTTTCAATATTTGAATATGTTTCTCAAATTTTGTTCAAGTTAATTAAAGAATAAAAATTGGACTCAATTTTTCACATATAATTACAAAGGCGTGTATTTAATTGACTTGATAACATAATAGGTATTTATTTCTAATGCTTTTACCTGCAAATGATAATGAATCTATACATTTCCGTATTTTTGTGCAAAGAAAATAATGAACACCGAATTAAACCTGGACCTGCTTTTACTGGACAAGAACCTTTCTTCTGAATTGAGATCAATTGCAGAAAAAGTTAAGTTAAATGAACGGATTTCCTTTGATGAAGGCATTCTTCTTTATGAAAAAGGTGAATTGGGTTATTTAGGTGTTCTCGCTAACTATATCCGCGAAAAACGTCATGGCGACAAAACTTATTTTAACCGCAATTTCCATATAGAGCCTACAAACCTCTGTGTCTACGACTGTAAATTTTGTTCCTATTCTGTTCTTATTAAGGAGAGATCTCAAGGCTGGGAATATACTATGGAAGAGATGATGGATATTGTCAGGAAGTACGATTCTGAACCGGTCACAGAAGTTCACATTGTTGGTGGAGTATTGCCACAATATGACCTTAAATTCTATTCAGAGCTCTTTACAGCAATACATAAGCATCGTCCCGGGCTTCATGTCAAAGCTTTAACCCCGGTTGAATACCATTATATCTTTAAGAAAGCAAAGATTGATTATGCTGCAGGCATGAAATTAATGAAGGAAGCCGGCCTGGATTCAATCCCGGGTGGTGGAGCTGAAATATTTCACCCTGAGATCAGAGAACAGATTGCTAAGGATAAATGTACCGGTGAACAATGGTTACAAATCCATGAGGAATGGCATAAATTAGGGATGCGCTCCAATGCAACCATGCTTTACGGACATATTGAAGAGTTTAAGCATCGGGTTGACCATTTAGAGCACTTACGCTCCTTACAGGACAGGACCGGTGGTTTTCAAACTTTTATACCATTAAAATTCAGAAACCAGGATAACCAAATGTCCCATATTCCTGAGGTTTCGGTTATTGAAGACCTTAGGAATTATGCAATCTCACGCATTTACCTTGATAATTTTGATCATATTAAAGCCTATTGGGCCATGATCAGTCGTA
>CAYJAM010000197.1:0-5283 GCA_964367725.1 uncultured Sphingobacterium sp.
CAGCCAGTGCAATATCAATAGTTTCAGGTCCGGAGCACATAGCAAACATGAAGCCACCTCCTGAGCAGAAATTCCGGATAGTTCTGGCTACCTCCAGTTTCATTTCTGATACTTTGCCAAAGCCATTTCTCTTTGCAGTGGCTTCCTGCAATTTAACATCTTCGATATACCAGGAGGCATTTCTGAAAGCACTCCAGAAGCGGTTGTATTGGCCAGTAAAATCTTCATGATGAAGGTGCAGCCAATCGTATTTAGGTAATTCTCCTTTTAAAACTTCATCATCATACAAAATATCATATGGAATTTCTGCATAGCTAAGCACCATAGTCACAGCATCGTCCCAGGGTAACTTATTTTTGGGAGAGTAGACAGCAATTTTTGGGGCTTTCTCAAGTTTAACCATCTCCATATTTACTGATGGGTCGGTCACTTCATTTAATATACCATTCACCTTTCCATCTGCCAGCACTTCATAAGACACACCTCTGATTTTACATTCCGATTCCATGGATTGGGTATATTTCATCAGAAAACTACCGCCCCGGTAATTGAGCAGCCAGTCAGTTTCCAGGCCATTCTTCAGAGCCCAGTAAGTGATACCATAAGCTTTTAAATGATTTTTCTGGTCTTCATCCATCGGGATAAGAATAGAAGCGGCCCTGCAAAATGCAGTTAAAAGGAGCAAAAGAAGGGTTAATCTGGCTTTTAACATCAGGTATTATAACGTTCTACAGTATTTAAAGGTATAAAAAGAAGAAGATATTTGAAGAATTTCATCAATTGACTGAAATAATTACCTTTGTCTTCCAATCTTAAGAAAACAAATATGAGTAAAGCAATTATTAAAACAGAGAAAGGTGATATGACCGTTCAATTTTATGATAAAGATGCACCAAATACAGTTGCAAATTTCTTAAAATTGGCCAAATCTGGTTATTACGATGGTGTAACTTTTCACAGAGTGATTAATGATTTTGTGATTCAGGGTGGAGACCCAACTGGAACTGGTGCCGGTGGCCCGGGATATAGTATTGATTGTGAACTCGACGGAGAAAACCAATACCACGACAGAGGTGTCCTTTCTATGGCACATGCTGGCCGTAATACAGGTGGCTCACAGTTTTTCATTTGCCATAGCCGTACAAATACTTCTCATCTTGATCGTAATCATACCTGTTTTGGTAAGGTTATTGAGAATGTGGATGTTGTAGATGATATCCGTCAGGGTGATAAAATATTAGGAATAGAGATTGTTGAAGAATAGATGTGAGATATGAGATGTGAGATTTGAGACGTTTGTGAAGCGTCCCTTAAGATCTCATATCTCACATCTCATATCTCATATCTAAAAAAATATGAATTTAAGAGGATTAGTATCCGTATCCGGTAAACCGGGATTGTTTAAACTGATTGGCCAGAATAAATCGGGCTTTATCCTGGAAACTTTGGATGAGCAGAAGAATAAGATTGTAGTGAACATCAGTACTGCAAAGATGGCCTCTTTGGAAGATATTACCGTTTTTGGTGATACAGCCGATTTGAAACTGAGCGATATTTTCCTGAAAATGAAAGACAGCAAAAATATACCTGATGCAAAAACTGCCGATGGTAATGCTTTGCGTGCTTTCTTTACAGAAGTAGCTCCTGATCATGATCAGGAACGAGTTTATGCTTCTGACATGAAAAAGATCATAAACTGGTTCAGCATCATTAAGGACCTTCCTTTGTTCAATGAAGAAGCTCCTGAACCCATAACTGATGGATCACCGGTTGCTGCTGCAGCAGAAGCTCCAGTTGTTAAAAAGCCAGAACCTGTTAAAGAAAAGCCTAAAGCCACCAAGGCAGCTGGAAAGAGCGCAACGCGATTGTCTCAGAAATCGAAGTAGGGGAGATTTTGAGGTATGGGGTCTGAGGTATGAGGTATGAGGTCTGAAGTCTGAAGTAGGAAGTAGGAAGTAGGAATGGACATTGTTAATCCATTTCCTATTTCTATTAATCCTGAATCACAAGTAGCGTATAATCACATATCCAATTGCAAGTGCAATCAGGATCATTATCCAAAAAAGTCTGCTTTCTTTCGATCGGTTGCCTGAGCGGAACCTGTAATTTCTTTTATAATCTGTCATAATTCACAGCTTAGTCATGATGATAAGGTTCTCCTTTCAAAATAGTACATGCGCGATAGAGCTGTTCTGCAAAAAACAGGCGAATCATCTGATGTGAAAGTGTCATTTTAGAAAGGGATATTTTTTCATTGCTTCGTTCATAGACTTCATTACTAAATCCATAGGGACCACCAATAATAAATACCATGTGCTGGAGCCCGCTCACCATCCTTTTATTTAAATATACTGAAAAGCTTCTTGAACTAAACTCTTTGCCATTCTCATCGAGCAGAATAACATGGTCTGTACTCTGAATATTTTTAAAGATCAGTTCTGCCTCCTTAGTTTTTTGTTGTTCCTGTGACAGGCTTTTCGTATTCTTTAATTCCGGGATTTCAAGAATTCTGAATGGGATATAATGTTTCAGGCGTTTCAGATAGATGTCAATCCCTTCAATCAGATATTTATCTTCTGTTTTGCCGATTGTTAAAAGGGTGATTTTCATCTGATAGCAATTGTTTTATTTTCTGAGCTTCAGCAGTATTTAACGTAATATAGTCACCGGACCTGTTTTTTTGATCATATTTCCGTTAAAATCGACGGCATCAATCAGAAAATAATAGGTGCCAACCGGTAATGGTTCATTATTGAAGGTTCCTTTCCAATGATTGAAAAGATCATCCGACACAAACATAGAAACCCCGAATCTATTAAAGATCTGTATTCTGTAGGTTTTTATATTGGTCATACTGATTACAAATTCATCATTTAATGCATCATTATTCGGTGTAAAGGTATTAGGAATGAACAGAATATTGTTGGCACTAATCATGAATTGCCCTTGCGAAGTGGATGCATTGCATACCGAACTTTTAAAAACGGTCAACTTAACATCAAAATCACCTGTACTGAGGTAGGTATGTTCGGGATCCTTATCGGTGGAGGTATTTCCATCCCCAAATTCCCATAAATAGGCATCAGCATCCTTTGATTCATTGAAAAAGCGTACACGAATAGGGAATGAAAGTTTTGCAGGCGGCTTTGGCTCAGAACGGAAAGCCGCTACCGGGTTTTTAAAAATAGGCGGGACCTCTATGGTCACCGTTTCAGTAACGCAATTCCCCCTGCTTAAAGTCAGGGAATAAATACCTGCAACTGCTGCGCTTGTAACCGGTATTTCCGGTGATTGCAGATTTGAACTGAAATTATTCGGGCCTGTCCAGTTGTAAATCACATCGGTTTGTGCTGTGGTACTTAGCCTGATTATATCAGTCAGGCAGAAATCAGGTTTATTGACAATGATTACGGGTTTTACCGGACTTAATGCCACGGTAATTTCTTGGGTGAAAACGCTGATACAGCCTGAACTTCCTTCCGCTTCCAGACGAATGGTTTTGGTCCCTGAGCTGGAATAAGTAACTATATTTATGGGATTACTTCCTCCCGAAGGAATATTTGAACCCGCTCCAAAATCCCATCGGAGTTTCTGAAAGTCCTTTGAACTATTCGTGAAGGTAAAGCTTTGCCCGACTGTGCAGGGACTATTATTCGTAATAACAAATGAGGCTGTTGGTGTTTGTCCGATTGATGCAACGGTAACAGAACTTGGGTCGCTTGTACAACCATTCAGACTTATAGTGACTGTATATGTGCCCGCCTTTCCAGCACCGTCAACCGGGACTTTGATTTCTGCAGTGTTGGATGTAAAACCTCCCGGTCCGGTCCAGGAATAAGTTGCTCCTTCAAGAAGGGGTGTACTCAGTTCAATTGTTTCGCCGATACAATACCTTGGTTTCAACCCACTGATTTGTGGAAGTGCAGGTTTGAAGCCAACAAGAAAAGATTCTGTGATGCTAACGGCACAGCCCTCTGCATTAAATACCTGCAATACTGCTGTTTTAAACCCCGGACTGGAGTAAGTTACCGTATGGGGTCCGGCGGTATTCGCAGTAGAAATACTTGCACCTTCGCCAAAATTCCATTCAGCCCTGGTATAGTTTTTTGATCCTGTATTGTTGAAGGTAAAACTCTGTGATGGACTGCATGGCTGATTCTTTGTAAGTACGATTTTGGCTTCCGGACCAACAAACTCTCCTGTACCTCCGAGTTCTAATTTGAAGCCATTGTTTCCATTGGAGAAATTATCAACTAAGAGTGCATAGGTATGCCCTGGCACCATATCAATGTACTTCAAATATCCATCCTGCCCCCCGCGACCACAACCTGATTCTTCAGAAATATCTGTAGAAGTCATATTCATGCCAGTTTTAAAATATAATGGTTCATTAGGACAGTCTCGGTTATCCACCCCATGTCCTACCGCACAACGTAACAAGGTTTTGTTATTAAAGTCACCAGAGGGCCCCAAGTCATATAAAACCCAGTCAATATCATCTGAGTTTACAGTAGGGGTTATGTCCATAGTCAGAGTTCCATTATTCGCAGCCGTCCATTTATACCATACGGCATTGGTCTCATTATTAAGGCAGGATCCCGCAGTTTCTCTGTTATTGGTGCCTGAACCAAAAACATTGCTCTCCGTAAAACTTTTTTTATCACATAATATGGAAGAGGTCACAAAATCCTGCCCGGCTTTTAAGGGGGCGAAATAGTTATTAAGACATAATTTAAAAGTTCCACTCGCATTATTTCTGGCGCTTACGCGGATATAATACCGTTTACCAACAATAAGTCCCCCTTTATAATAGGTTGATATACCTGTACCAGTTGTAGCCAAGGAACCGACTTGTGCTGAAGATGATGTGGAATTAGCAGTTGTTTCGATTGTATATAGAGCGATAAGTGGATTTTGTAAAGTACCACCTGTTGTCCCTCCACCGGTGCTGGCTCCTGTAACAGTTATATTTACATCATAAGCACTAGCAGTAAAACTGAACCAAACATCCCTTCCGGTTTGTCCGACAGGCCACTGTGGTGCTGTCCCAAATGTTCCTTCATCTGTTGCATTAATATTTGAATAGCCTCCATCTGCTGAGCATTTTGAGGGTTCAGTTAGTGGAATAGCCTTGTCCCAACTGTCGTTTGCAGGTTGTGCAAATGCAGTACACACTGAAATGAAAAGAAGGAAAAAAAGTGAAATGTATCTCAATTTTCTGATATAGGCTGTTACGAAAATACGAAAAAAGCCTCCAATTGTGTTGATTGAAAGGCTTTTAAT
>CAYJAM010000198.1:0-5282 GCA_964367725.1 uncultured Sphingobacterium sp.
ATATGAGTGTCGATTATATTAATTTTAACGGAAGTATTCTTCCTGCTGATCAACAGATATTTAAAGCAAATAACCGGGGTTTTCGCTATGGGGATGGGCTTTTTGAATCAATGCGCTACATGAAAGGGAAATTGAAATTTCCCGAAATGCATATTGACCGTGTTCAAAAGGGTATGAAATTGCTCAAGTTTGATAATTGTTCTTTAATTGATGCCTGGTTTCTTCGTGAAAAGGTTGAGGAACTGGTAAGAAGAAACCGGACAGGTGCTGATGCAAGGATCAGATTAACTGTTTTTCGTGATTCAGAGGGCCTATATAGCCCTGTTTCGAATAAGTTTGGCTATGTTCTTGAAATTCAAAAGCTGGATGAAAGTCAGTATGTTTTGAATAAAAAGGGGCTCATCATTGATGTCTACGATGAAATTCCAAAACCGGTTAACGCACTTTCTAATCTAAAGACCTGTAATTCGATGATTTACGTGCTGGCTGGCATTTATAAGAACCAGAATGCACTTGATGAGGTACTTATCTTGAATCACCATGGTTTTCTTTGTGAATCAATGAGTAGTAATGTGTTTGTTGTTTACGATCGAAAATTATACACACCTGCACTGAATGAAGGTTGCATAGCAGGAGTGATGCGACAGGTGGTGATGCGGCTTGCTAAGGAGAATGATATTGAACTGGTTGAGGCACAAATCAATCCGGATATTTTAAATGAAGCTGATGAGGTATTTTTAACTAATGCGGCAAAGGGTATTCAGTGGGTAATGGGTTATAACAACAAGCGATATTTTAATGAGGTGTCCAGGTTTCTTAGCGAGAAGTTGAATTTGCTTTGAGAGGGAATGGGAAATAGGAAATAGGGAATAGGAAATGGGGAATAGAGAATAGAATTCGAGGGGCTAATAGTTACTGCCTTACTCCTCTTAAAAATTCATCGACTTTCATTCTCTTTTTACCTTCTAATTGTAATTCAAAGACTGATATTAAGCCATCGCGGCAGGCAAATTTGAGATAGGTTTTATTATCGGTAAAGATTTCGCCCGGCTTGCCGGTAATTAGTTTTTCTTCAGCAATTGCCCTGTAAATTTTCAGTGTTTTATCCTGTAAGTGGCTAAATGCTGCAGGATAGGGACTTAATCCCCTGATCAAGTTAAAAACTTCTTTTACCGGACGATCCCAGTTGATCTCACAATCTTCCCTGAAAATTTTTGGAGCTTTTTTAAGCTCATTTTCCTGAAGTGTGTGCTGAGGAATCTCAGTATATTTCCCGGCTTCTATTGCTTTAAGTGTTTTTACCAGTAATCCGGCACCAATTTCCATAAGTTTATCATGCAGGTCGCCGGCTGTATCATCATCTTCAATGTCAACTTCTTCTGCAAATAAAAGATCACCTGTATCGATTTCCTGTTTCAGAAAAAATGTGCTTACACCACTTCGCTTTTCCCCGTTAATAATTGCCCAGTTGATTGGTGCTGCGCCACGGTATTGGGGCAGGAGGGATGCGTGTAAGTTGATAGTGCCTTTCGGAGGCATATTCCATACTAATTCTGGTAACATTCTGAATGCTACAACTACTTGTATATCAGCATTTAATGATTTTAATTCATTTAGAAAATCGGGATCTTTCAATTTTACCGGCTGAAGAACCTTCAATCCCTTTTCAACCGCAAATCTCTTAACCGCAGACTCACTGATTTTTTGTCCCCTGCCTGCAGGTTTATCCGGTGCAGTAATAACCCCCACAATATCGAAATCAGCATCCAGAAGTGCTCTTAAGGAGGCTACAGCAAAATCTGGGGTGCCCATGAATACTATTTTCATAATGAGGTTTGAGGTATGAGGTATGAGGACTGAGGTATGAAGTATGAGGTAGACCTTCCGACTTCTGACCTCCGACTTCTGACCCTACTGATAAAGCAAATATTTCTTTCTTATAATCTTGTACTGAGATAATCCGGGTTCCCAGCTCTGGCGGATCTCCTCTTCTGATTTGCCGGCTATGATTTGTTGTTTTAGGTCATAAGTACCTGCAAGTTTGTCAAAATTACCCATCTGGTTACTTTGCTTAAAATCAAAAAACTTCTCTTTATAAGGGTAGGCTTTATATAGTTCTATTAGCCAGCTAAGATTGATCTTCCCCTCTTTCCTTATCTTATTGGTATTGTACTGCCTTAAGTCGATTCCAAAACAGTCTTTATTCATATGCAATGGCGTTTCACTCATTCCTTTTATACTTTTTGGCATAAAAGAGAATTTGTATTTATCCTTCAGATCAGGATTTCCGAGTATGGTGAAAGGGAAATAGGTTCCGCGTCCCTGACTGATAATTGTACCTTCAAAGAGGCAAAGTGAAGGGTAAAGTAATATAGATTGAGCTGTATTTAGGTTTGGGGATGGTTTAACCGGCAAAACATAGGGTGTATCATGGGTATAATTAGCAATCTTAATGATCTTAATTTTACATTTAACTTTATTTGCCATCCATCCCTCTCCATTAAGCATCTGTGCATATTCTGCAATGGTAAGTCCGTGTGTGATTGGGATAGGATTATAACCAATTCCCGACTTCAATTTTGGATCAAGTACAGGACCGTCAACATAAAAACCATTCGGATTGGGACGATCAAGGATCAAAACTTCTTTATTGTTTTCTCCGCAGGCCTCCATAACATGCTGTAGGGTATTGATATAAGTATAAAACCGGGTGCCCACATCCTGAATATCATAGACCATCAGATCAACATCATCCATATCTTCTTTTGTAGGTTTTAAATGTTTCCCATAAAGAGAGATTACCGGCAATCCGGTTTTGGCATCAAAACTGTCATCAACTTTAACTCCTGCACTGGCATCACCACGAAAGCCGTGTTCCGGGCCAAAAATCTTTACAATTTTAACTCCAAGTTTAAGCAGGCTGTCAACCACTGTAGTATTTCCAATGACAGAAGTGGGATTGACTACCATTCCTATGCGTTTTCCTTTCAGATAGGGGAGATATTGGTCGATCTGTTCTGCACCGGTCTGAAGCTTAGCGGTAGTTCCCAAAACAGGCAAATCCTTATCTAATAACAAATTGTTTGCTTGTTCAGCTGACCCTGAGAAAGTATTGAATGATAAGATCGCAAGAGTGAATAATATGAGATAGTTTGTGCGGTACATAGTCAACAGTAATTATTGAATTTAAAATTGCTTGTTTATGGTTCTATTGAATTGGATCAGAATCGGATTTAAAAAAAATGCATCTTTGTTAAAGGTACAAAAAAAAGCATTTCAGGATTGAATTTACCCCTTTTCATTGCAAAACGAATAACGTTTAATTCCAATCGAACCTTTTCGAAGCTGATTGTGCGTATCGCAATTCTTGGAATCATGCTCGGTCTTGCGGTTATGATCCTTGCAATTGCGATAGTGAAGGGCTTTAAATCCGAAATCCGGGAAAAAGTGCGTGGATTTTCCGGAGATATTCAGGTATCCAAACTGGATCTTAATACTTCCTACGAAAACACTTCTTTTAGTATTTCTGATTCTTCACTTCAAAAAATACTGAAACAGGAGGGGGTAGAATTTGTGCAATCGTTTGCTACCAAGCCCGGAATTATTAATACGAATGAAGAAGTCGAGGGGGTTGTTTTAAAAGGTGTTGGCCGTGATTATAACTGGGAGTATTTTAAGAAAATCCTCATAGCAGGTAATGTTATCGATTTTTCAGATACACTAAAGTCCAGAACACAGATCCTGGTCTCAAAATTTACAGCAGACCGCCTCAAATTAAAGGTTGGCGATGATTTTCTGATGTATTTTATTGAAAACTCCCTTCGTAAACGAAAGTTTCAGATTGTAGGGATCTACAATCTTGGTGTTGAAGAAGTAGATAAATTGTTCGTGATCGGGGATATCGGATTAATCCGCAGCCTTAATAAATGGGCTCCGACGGATGTGGGCGGATATGAATTAAGAGTTACAGATTTCAATAAGCTTGAAGAAATTGAAGCAAAGGTTTATGAAGACCTTGATATCGAACTTAAATCCTATACGATCAAGCAGTATTATCCAACCATTTTTGAATGGTTATCCCTGCTCGATGTCAATACTCAGGTAATTTTGATACTGATGCTTGCAGTTGCAGTTATCAATATGATTTCTGCACTTCTGATCATGATTCTTGAACGAACCAATATGATCGGAATCCTGAAGGCTCTGGGAAATACAAACTGGCAGATTCGTAAGATATTTCTTTATAATGCGGCTTACCTGATTGCCTGGGGGCTTGTGTGTGGTAATATTTTAGGGCTAGGATTAGGTTTGTTTCAAGCAAAAACCCACTTCTTTACCCTGGATCAGGCATCTTATTACATTGATTTTGTACCGGTTCAATTAGATGTTCCTGATATTCTGATGCTGAATGCCGGAACATTGCTTATCAGTTTATTCGTCCTGCTACTACCCTCAATGCCTGTGACCAGAATATCGCCGCTTAAAGCCATCAGGTTTAAGTAAATCATTCCTTTCTTATGATCAGCAAAGCTTTTTTGTTCTGTTTTTTGCCAGCTTCCGGATATGGGTTAACTTCTTTGAGGATAACAATGTAGCTGACATTATTCAGTTGAAATAGTGCACTGTCTTCGGTATTGTTCCTTGTTTCGCAAACACCCAGACAAAGCTCAGCGAAAGTCTCTGATCCTGAATTATCTGACATCCTTAATTTAACGCGGGCATTACCGGCACTTATGCATAAAGCATTTATCGGACAACGGCTATCATTAACTGATTGTAATGTAAGCGTTAAACCATTATTGTTTCCCTGCAGAACGATACTCTCATTTTCCTTCAGTTCAAAAGGGCTGTCAAATTCAATGGAATCTTTTTCACAAGAGCTGAATAAAAGTCCGGTAACACAAACCAGAGCTAATAGGTATTTATTAATGTTTTTCATCAGAATATAATTTGATTTTTAATGATTATGAAGCTTATAATTTAATTACTCTTCCAGATCAGTTCAATCGTTCCGGTAAACTTCAAATTCTGATAGTCGGCTGCGGATAGATTCAGAACATTTCCTGAACAGTTGTAAAGAAGAGGAACGCTATTTATATAGGGTTCACAGTTAGAGATTATAAAAACTGTTTGTTTCTCATAGGTAGATCTTGAAATATTGTAGCACTGATTTAGTGAGCTAAGGCGAGCGATCTCCTGCTCTAACCATGGAAGATTATTTATTGGATCATTCCCACCACATAAACTGTTGGACTTTTCGCATGATATCAACAGGCAAGCAC
>CAYJAM010000199.1:0-5263 GCA_964367725.1 uncultured Sphingobacterium sp.
TAATCCCGATTGTACTTACATTTCCAAAATCGAGTCCTTTGGCAACCATTTGCGTACCTACCAGGATATCGATCTTACCTTCTTCAAAATCATTGAGCAGGATCTGGAAGCTGTTCCTGGTCCGGGTAGAGTCGAGATCCATGCGGGCAATTTTCGCATCCATAAATATGCGCTGCACTTCATCTTCGATCTTTTCGGTACCAAAACCTTTCTGCTCTATGCGGCTTGAACCGCAGGCAGGGCATGCATGCAATACATCCTGCTTATATCCGCAATAGTGACAATGTAGTTTTGCACTACTCTTATGAAAAGTAAGGCTTACATCGCAATTGATGCATTTGGGAGTATAACCGCAGGTTGTACAAAGTAAAACCGGAGTATATCCCCGACGATTTTGAAAAAGAATAACCTGCTCCTTACGGGATAATGCTGCTTTAATTTCATTTACAAGAACTGTGGTGAAATGAGATTGCATGGTTTTCCGCTTGGTTTCTTCTGCTATACTCACCACTTCAATTACAGGTGATTTCACTCCCCCATACCTGCCTTTTAAGGTTACAAAACCATATTTTTTAATCTTCGCATTATAAAAACTCTCCAAACTTGGAGTTGCTGAGCCTAAAACAATTCTTGCCCCATGAAGATGAGAAAGAAAGATGGCAGTGTCCCTGGCATGGTATCGTGGAGCCGGGTCATATTGTTTGTAAGAAGATTCATGCTCCTCGTCGACAATGATTAGACCCAGATCCTTAAATGGCAGAAAAATAGATGATCTGGCACCAAGAATCATTTTATACTCACCTTTTAATACTTTCTGCCAGACTTCTGCCCGCTCATTATCATTAAAGCGGGAATGATAAACTCCAATTTGCCCTCCAAAATGTTCACGCAAACGCTCAATAAGCTGAGTGGTTAAGGCAATCTCAGGCAAAAGATATAATGTTTGCTTGTCTTCAAGCAGCATTTGTTCAATCAGACGAATATAGATCTGAGTTTTACCGGAAGATGTTTCACCATAAAGCAAGACAACATCCTTCTCTTTCAATTGCTCACTGATCTCTCCCAATGCAATCTCCTGCGCATCATTCAGCTTGAAATCATGCAGGATTTCAAGTTCTTCTGCGCTGAGGCGACTCACAATTTTATCCTCCTGGATAAAAATCTCCTTATCAATCAGCGTTTTTAATGCAGCAGGTCCGCTGCCGCTTACTTCCAGCAGATCGGGTTTGGAAATTTCATTTTGCTGCTTTTCAAGCTTAAAATAAGCCAGCAAAAGTTCAAGTTGCTTGGGTGCCCTTTCCAGAATTTCGAATAAAGCCCTGCGGTTTTCGGAATCTTTGTACTGGGGATGAAGGCTAATAAATGACTTCTTTTTGGGTTTAAACTTCTCTGTGATCTCCTCTGAAATTATGATAATATTCTTCTCAAAAAGAGCTCTGAGTATTGGAAAAACTGTTTTCTGCCCCAGCAATTTGCTGATATCACTTACCTTAAGTTCAGATTGAATATCCAGGGCATCAATAATCAGGAACTCCTTATCAGAAAGTTCAGACTTATCGAACTCTGTTGAATGATTCAGAATAATACGGGTTTCACTCGCCAGTTTGAGGGCTGAAGGAAGTGCAGCCTGCATCACCTCACCGATATGACAGAGGTAATAGTCAGACATCCACTTCCATAATTTCAACTGAAATTCATTCACAATGGGCTCATCATCAAGAACATCAATGATATATTTAGCCTCATAAAGTTCCGGTGGAGTTTCAGATACCTGATAAACAATTGCGGTATAGATCTTAGCCCGTCCGAACTGAACAACCACGCGCTTGCCTATAGAAATTGACCGGGTCATTTCTGAAGGTACCCGGTAGGTATAGGTTTTAGGTATTGCTAAGGGCAGAACTACCTCTATGAAAAGAGTTTTCCTTTCAATGCCATCTGTGTCATTAAATTCAAGCATTATTTACTCTTTATAGCAACGAAAATCAGGCTAAACCAACCCAGAATAAAAAACAATCCTCCGATTGGAGTAATTGGTCCAAGAACCGAAAGCTGTGAGATATTCAGTATTTCTTTGGTTGAAATAAGATATAAAGAACCTGAAAAAAACAGAATTCCTAAAGAAAAGAACCAGGCAGCCATATTCGCAGCCTTGCTATTGCTTGCTGGAAGTATTGAAACGAAAAGCAGAGCAAGTGTATGATAGAAGTGATAACTTACAGCTGTTTTCCAAACCTCTAATCCGGATGGTTCAAGAAGGGATTTTAAAGCATGTGCACCGAAAGCACCTAAAATAACAGCCAGAATGCCAAACACAGAAGCGACAATAATTACCCGTTTGTTCATAATGTTAGATTAGATTGCTAATTTAACAAACATGTTTGCAATTCTTCTGCGATGACATAAAAATATAAATTTGCTAAAAGCACATATTGATGAAGAAAATAATAGGAATTACAACGGCTTTAGTCCTCATAGTGATTTCTCTTGCATATTTATACTTTTCGAATCTCAACGTCAGCAGTCGGAATAATGACCGTGTGCTTTCTGAAATACCTGCTGATGCCTCCCTTATTTTCCAATACCCCAACGACAAAAGTTTATATGAAATCTTTTCAGATTATACTGTTTTCGATACCATCATTGGAACACAGGCTAAAAATGAACTGGCCTGGTTAAAAGATCTTCTTCTTAGTAAAAATCAACTGAATGAACTAACAGATGGGCAAAAGTTCTTTTTGTCCTTTCATCCGTCCAAAACCGACAGTGTTCATTTTTTATGGTCGATCCAGCTAAAACAGCCACAGACCATTGATGAACTTCAAAATACCTTGTCTGAACTTTCAGAAATCAGAATTAGCAAAAAGGAGAAATCAGGAGCTGCTCTTTTAGAAATCAATTCTTCTGAGTTGAAGCGTCCTTTTTATGTGTGCCTGGATAGAGGAATCGCAAGAGGCAGTTTTTCAGCTGATCTGCTAAGTCAGAGCATTGATAAGAAGGCGAAAAAAATCAGTCAGGCTTTTATAAAGGAGATCAATAGCGGACTAAACAAAGATGCCAATGCATTAGCACACCTTTTTATAAACTATGATAAACCCGGCTTTTTAAAACCGTATTTCAAACGAAAATTAAGTGATAACATGGAGCTCTTCGAAAGCTTTTATGGATACTCAAGTCTGGAACTGAATTACAAAACTGATGTAATGATGTTTAATGGAATAAGCAGAATACCCTCTGCTAAAGACAGTTATATTACTATTTTTCTAAATCAGAACCCTGTTAAGAATACAATTAAACTGGTGATGCCATATAATACAGCAAGTTCCATTAATTATGGTTTCTCAGATTATAAAAAGTATAAAAAAGACCTGGATGCGATATTTGAAGCCAGGGCTGAGCTCGACACACTGAACAAGCAAGTAGAAATCATAAGATCTGAAACGGGTATAAACCCACAAGGGGATATGATTAAATTATGGGCTAAGGAAATGAGCACACTTCATCTTTCAACTACCGAGAGCCTGGCAATAATTAAGCTGAGTGATGGCAGCAAACTTCAATTCTCACTTGACCCAATGAGCTCTTTTTATTCACCAACAGTGAGAAGGATGAATTACAGTAATCTATTCTATTTTTATTTTGGTGATCCAATGAAAAAGTTTTCCAAACCCTTCTTTACAATTACAGACAACCTGCTAATACTTTCAAATTCACCCGCAAGTATTCAGCGGTTTTTAGATAATTATAATGCAGGTCGTTTGCTCTATAAAACAGATGCCTATATTAAATTTGATCAACTGGTTGCCGATCAGAGTAACATTTCATTTGTATTATATCTAAACAATGCAGCGGCCTTGCTAAGAAACTCACTTAAAAGTAATTACAGTCAGGTTTTTAGAAGTAAAAATTATGGAATAAAAGATCTGTATGCAATGTCTTATCAACTGACAAGTAATAAGGAATATTTTTTTACTAATTTTTACACCGCTTATAAAAATTTAGAGACAGCATCTGATCCAGATTTATTCGTAGATAGTATTGGAAGCAATTAATTACACCATGATTTTAAGCCGAAACAAAGTATCTTTAATTAAGCTGTCTCTTGTAATGTTATTACTCTTTGGACTAATAAGGACCAGCTATTCTCAGCAATATTCTCTTTATAACAGTCGTACCTTATATGACAGTTTCGAAAATCCATCCCAAAGAGCCTATCAGGTTGATACAAGCCGTCGTTTCGCATTCAATTTCCTTATTCCAACAATAAGCCTGAATTCGACATTCTCTGGTCCGGCAGAACCTGCATTCAAATCCCTCATTTACGATGGTGTATTCAATGGCCGCGACATCATACTGGGTGAAAACCGAATGAATACACTGACCTTCAGTTCAAATACTTATATCGCTATGCTGCGCATGTTAAAGGCAGTTAAAAAATACAAGGAAATGGGGATAAGCTGGCAGATCAGGAACGATGGAAGAGCCCGGGTTACCAACGAGTTTTTTGCCATTTTCGATGATTACCGGGTTTTTAATGCCAGTAACCTGAGTAATCTCTTCAATGTGAACGGATATAATCAGTCATACCATCAGTTCAGTTTTGCATACCGACAAAATTATACGAAGCGGTTTTCAGTTGGAGCAAAGTTCAGCTTGTTAAGTGGGATAAGTTATACCGCATTAAAGGTGGATAAATCTGAAATAAACATGGACGAAGCAAACGATGTGTTTGATGTTTCAGTAAAAGGACAGCTCAGGTCGAGTTTCAAATTTGATAACTTTCAACGACAAATGATTAATCCCAACTTTAAAAATCCAGGACTATCAGTTACAGCGGGTGCTTCATATCGCCTACGGGACGGGTGGTCTATATTGGGAAACATGAAGGATATCGGTTTTATAAAATGGAACAAAGAAGCTTATGAATATGAATTTGATACCGGACAGATCATTATTCAGAATGCCTCAAACTCAAGTGCGGATAACAGGCTCGCAGACAGTCTCGATACCAGGATAAGCAGAGCGTCAATTAATAAATCCTATGTAAGTATGATCAATGGTAAGGTTGAATTTATGCTGAGCAAAGAATTTGGAAATTATAAACCAAATCTGATACTTTCCAAAACCATTTACTATGATGGTGGGGATCTGGTACTGGTCAATAATTACCATTTAAAAAACCATGTCCTTACCGCCTCTGCTGCCTACAATACGACCGGTATATTACAGATTGGTGGGCAGTATATGATAAAAACCCCCAATG
>CAYJAM010000200.1:0-5252 GCA_964367725.1 uncultured Sphingobacterium sp.
ATGAAATTTTTCCCGGCTTTCTTCTTATTTTTTCTTTCATTACTGTTTATTTCCTGTGGTCATATCAGCAAGATAAATGAAGAACCAGCTCCAACATTCACAGCTATAAAAGGAATTAAATACACTGAGGTAAAACGCCGCTTTAATAACGGACTTTCTTTTACTGATCAGGGATTTCAGCTGGAACCAGAATGGAATATCTATTTTAATGCCGATGACTCTGTGAAAATCTACAGTCCGGAGAAGAGACAATACATGACCTACCGCATTTTCCACAGCCATAAAGCACTTTTTCAGTTTGCCCGTGAGTGGTTCAGGGTAAAACATGTGAGTAAAGACAGTTTGATTTTTCAAGTTATGGAGCTGGAATCCAGGGCGGTAATGGAAGATCTTTCTACTATTACAATGACACTTTATTCAGATAATTACATCAAAAATGTGCTCAAAACTACAGCTGAGAAGCTGAAAGCACCTTCAAAGGAAGATAGTCTATTCATTAAATACCGTTCAATACAGGCAAATTCTGTTCTGGATAGTGCATTTGCAGCTCGTAATCCTGTTAAACTGACAAGCAAAAGCAAAATAACCAAGGTCGAAAAGATCATGCCCAGTCTCGACCCTTATTTGGGCCACGTTAACAGGTCTGAAGAATATCTCTATCCCGAATACCGGATCAATATCGATAAGGCTTATCAGGATTTTCAGTATTCATTTTCGGTAATTGTTGATCACAATGGAAGGATGCATTTCAAACAATTTCTGGTCGCTGTTGAACCCGAATTCATAGAAACCAAAACAAAAGTGGCAAAGGGAATAATTGATGTCTATCTGCGAAATACCCTGAATATCATTCCCGGAAATACTCTTGGTTTTCCGCATTCAAGTGTGATCAATCTGCATGTGATTGGCCGGAAGTGATCTCAATCAAACCAATCACATTGCCAAATGGGTCCCTGATACTTCCAAGACGGATACCATCTCCAACAGCATGAATTTCCTGGTGAACAATCACGTTTTTTGATTTAAAATGAGCGAAAGCCGCATCGATTTGTTCTACATTCCAATAGGTGATACTGTTGTTTCCACCAGAATATTCTTCAGTTGAGGGATCAAGTCCCATTTCATAGCCCCCGATGTTAAATCCTACATAGAAACTCTCATCAAAATAAGGCCTGATGCCAAATATATCAGCATACCACAATTTAGCTTCTTCCAGATTTGACACATGATAAACAATGGTCCTGATTCCTTTTAACATATCAATGAATAATTTTAAACATAAGCTCTTTCATCAGGTCACCCTGTTCTGTATTTCCGCTTGCATCAACACCTTTGGTTTTTAAATCACATTCACGCAGATAACTGATCACCCGAAAAACCTTTTCTTTACTGTAATTTCTTGCAGCATTCTCATATTCCTTCACAAAGAAAGGGGCTATTCCCAAGGCACTTGCCAGACCCTGAGGCGATTTGTCGCCAGCATAATGATACTTTAATACTTTGGTAAAATATGAGTTAAGAGCTCCCAACAGGAGTTGGATTGGGTTATTTTTCGGATTGTCCGCAAAATAATTAATGATTTGATTCACTTTAAATGCATCTTTTCTCGCAATTGCATTCTGAAGTTCAAAAACATTATACTCCTTGCTGATTCCGATATTATTCTGAATATCATTGATACTGATCTCCTTACCCGCTTTCACGTTCAGCATCAGTTTTTCAAGCTCATTGGCCACTTTGGAAAGATCATTCCCGAGATATTCGGCCATCAAGGCAGATGCCTGAACCTGTATAGAATAACCCTTATCACGAACAAATCCCTCAATCCAGCCGGGCACTTTATTCTCGTGAATTGAAGCAGATTCGAAAACAAGACCTTTTTTTTCTATGGCTTTATATGTTTTCTTCCGCTTATCAAACTTGCCGTTCCGGTAACAAAAAACGAGAATAGTACTTGGAAGCGGATTTTCAAAATAGCTTAACAAAGGATCTGCCGACTTTTTATCATCATCCGCATCTTTGCCCCATTTCAAATCCTGCGCTTCCTTTACCAAAACCACCTGATAATCACTCATCATAGGATACCGCTTGGCAGCATTCAGAATACTCATTGGGTCGGAATCCTTACCGTAAAAAATAGTTTGATTGAAGCCCTTTTCTGCGGCAGAAAGCACATTTTCTTCTATATAATCACTAATCTGATCGATATAAAATGATTCTTCGCCATGCAGCAGATAAACCGGTTTAAACTTCCGGTTTTTGAGGTCTTTAATAAGTTCGTTGCTATTCATTTTGGTTTTCGAAATTACGAAATATTGTAATTCTTTAAACATACTTTTCCGGTTTGCTCAGATATTTCAAATTAATATCCAGGAGATAGTGGAGATTAAAATCATTTTATGAAATTTACTCCAATGTTCAAACCCGGCCCATTAAATCTCCCATCCTATTCGCTTAAGGTTAAAGAGGAAAACGGAATCAGCTATATTTTTGATGAAATTCGAAAAAAGTATCTGGTTCTCACACCCGAAGAATGGGTCAGGCAGCATTTAATTCAGTTTCTGATCAAGGACAAGAAATACCCGCGTTCACTGATCAGGCTGGAAGGGGGATTGAAACTAAACAGCCTACAGAAACGCTCAGACATATTGCTCTTCAACAGGCATGGAGAAAAGATCCTGCTTGTTGAATGTAAAGCACCCTCGGTTAAGATTAGCCAGGATACCTTTGACCAGATTGCACGATATAATTTTGTACACAAAGTACAATGGCTATTAGTCAGCAATGGATTACAGCATTTCTGCTGTGAGATTGATTTTGAAAAGCAATCCTACAGGTTTGTGGAAGAACTGCCTGAATATTCTGGCTGAACACCCGGAAAATAAAAATATTGGAGAATTATGCTAAATGATTTTTATTTAAAGGAATATTCTATCTTTAGAATTAATCAGGCATAAATATTGTTATTACAATTTATGTTAGTTTACAGATCAAAATAAAGATCTGTTTATAATCAGATTAACCCTCACTCGTACTAAAATCATCTCTTAACAGGTGGCCAATACTTGTGTTTAACACTTTAAGTATCTATGGCTATTTTGATCTTTTTTTTTGCACATTGGTTTCTTTCTTTGTTCTTTCAGACTTTTTTCCAACATCGGTATGCTTCACACCGGATGTTTACGATGTCAAAAGGCTGGGAACGTGTATTTTACTTTATGGCCTTTATTTTTGAAGGTGCTTCCTTTTTAAACCCCCGTGCCTATGCGATGATGCATAGAGAACATCATGCCTATAGTGATACCGAGAAAGACCCTCACTCACCGCATTTTTTTACCGATGTATTTCAACTGATGAAATCCACAATCATCACTTTTCGTGATCATTTAAAGCGTACAAAAGATCCGGAGGCCCGTTTTCAGGGCTATTATCCCGAATGGCCCTTAATTGACCGGATTGGGTCCTCGATCGCTTCCAGACTCCTGTTCGGGGCGGCTTATACCTGGTTTTATATCGAATTTGTGCCAAAAGGTTCAGAATGGATGTTTTTCCTGCTTCCAATCCATTATCTTATGGGACCATTGCATGGTGCAATTGTGAATTGGTGCGGACATAAATACGGTTATTCCAATTTCGACAATAATGATAAATCGAAAAATACTACCCCCTTCGATTTTCTGATGCTCGGAGAATTATTCCAGAACAATCACCATCGCTATCCCAACAGCGCAAATTTCGGCAAGAAATGGTTTGAAATCGATCCGGTATATCCTGTAATGAAACTAATGAATAGCATGGGAATCATTCGCCTTAAAAAGTCAGTTTGATTGTTAGACCTGTGCTCTTTTTTTAACCTGATTCTCATTTTATTCAGGCAGATAAAAGCACAAGGCATTATTATTCCAGGTTAAATTAAAAACCAGGCTTTCGCCTTCCGAAATAAATTTAACCCTGCGATTATTTTTATATACCTTACCTTTGAATATTCCCGATCGAAACTGGTTTTATAATTTCTATTTGATTGTTAACAATGAGATTCCTTAGGTACATTTATATAATACTGCTCTTGCTGTCTTATTTTAAATCGTATGGATCTCATAATTCTATCGATGGGGTGCCGGATGCTAAAAACGGCATTCTTGACCTGCGCAAATCGCCTTTAACTAATAACATTCCACTGGATGGCGAATGGCAGTTTTACTGGAATCAGTTAATTGGTTCCGGCAGCAATGATGCTCTCAGGCAGAAGTACGAAATTGTTAATTTTCCGTTCAGATGGGATAATTATGAATTGAATGGTAAAAAGCTACCCTCCTACGGTTATGCCAGCTATAAGCTTACAATACTCCTGCCTAAAACCACTGAACCGCTGCGTATAATCGTCCCCGAAATGTATTCAGCATACAGCTTGTTCATTAATGGCAAAAGAGTGGCTAAAAATGGGCAGGTTAGCGATAATGAAGAAGATTTTAAACCCTACTGGCAATACCAGACAGTTGATCTTAGTGAAAGCCCCGACACGCTGAACATTGTTCTGCAGATCGCAAATTTTTCTCATTCCAAAGCTGGCATCTCCAAATCAATTGTCCTGGGCAGCAAATCAAATATGGAGACCTACAGAATGCATGCTGTTGCCATTGATCTCCTTTTAACGGGATGTTTGTTTATGGGTGGGCTCTTCTTTTTAGGCCTGTACCTCCTGGGGAGCCGCGATAAAGCAATCCTTTTATTCTCTCTTTATTCCATAGTTTACAGTTACCGGATAATGGGTGTAGGTAATTATGTTTTGCATACCATATTGCCGGGAATTGACTGGGTTCTTGCTATCCGTATGGAGTATATTAGTTTATTCGTCAGTATTGGCCTGTTCACACTCTACACAAATTTCCTGTACCCCAGGGATGTTAATAAAATAATCGTGAAAACGATCAGTGTTATGTGTTTTACCTTTGCACTAATTGCTACGATCTTCCCTCCTTTAATATTTACACAACTGATTAATCCATTCATAATTGTAATGCTCAGTTGTATAATTTATGTCTTGTATGTTTATTTTATTGCCTATAAGAAAAATCGCCCGGGTTCTTTATATGCATTGCTCAGTTCACTGATGCTTATGATCATTTTCATCATTCTGATACTAAATTATTGGCACATTTCCCCGGTATTGGAGCTTCCTAGTTTTATCTGTTACATAGGCTTCTTTTTCTTTCAGGCAGCCTGTAACTACACAGAGAATGGCACCGGTTACC
>CAYJAM010000201.1:0-5247 GCA_964367725.1 uncultured Sphingobacterium sp.
GAAACGCGCCCACCATCCGGCTTTATGCTGGGCATCAGTCAGCAGCTTCAGTTCTTCAACATCCGTCTCGCGCTCACGCAATTGTGATTCAAGCCAACCGATTCGATAATTCGCGCCTTCCAATTTGGCTGATAATTGTTCGATGATCTTAAGGTGATACGCCTCGGTTACGCCTTCGGAAGAGTGGGATATACCTCTGGTTACCTGTTGGCTTTCAACGTAACCGGGTGTTACCCCAGGCGTATCACGTTCAATGGGTGGTATCAAAACGCGCGGTTTCCCGTCAGGACCGCTCACTGTTTCGTGCTTTCCAGCTTTTACTTGTTTATAGAAAGTCGTGTATGGAATGCCGAGTCTCCGGGCCGCCTCAGCTAAGGTGTAACCCTCGGATTCGCCTTGAAAATCACCGATTACGCCTTCAACAAGACAAGGTGTAACCCCGGTTTCGCCCTGACATTCCACGTCAAAAATCTCTTCCATGCCTTCCGTAGAGGCTGTTTCGACAGGTGGTAAATCGCGGGCCGCTTGAGACATTGAGCCGATTATAAAGTGGCGCGATCCCGCCTACAACGCTTGACTAGCGATTCGCCTTCTTCAACCGCCAGTCAAAAGCATAAGCAACTGATATACCGGCAGCCGCACCCCACAAAACAAGTGGGATTTCGAACAACCGTCCTGCCACCACTGCACTGCTGGAAATGGCGGCAATAACGAATGGCCAGATCTTACGGTGATTTCGCGCCGATTGCCAAAAGCCCCACAGTCCGACCAACAATAAAATTACCAGCACCGGCACGAACCAAGGTTCAATGCCAATGGTCGCAATTCCGAAAGATGTCAGCACGCCCCCGGCGGCCGCCGCACACACCGCTCACTTAGCGATGGGTACGAACGCCGCCAGGCCGCTGCTGAACATTCCTACTGACTTGAGGAAAGCCTTCATAGAGGCTGACCAAGCCCAACAGCCTTAAGGCTCTCAGCGTCTGGTCCTCTTCCTTCACAGCAATTCGCTAGCTTGCCATCAACGACAACAGCCGGAACTGACTTGATGCCGAGCGCCTTAGCGCGGCTCGCTGTTGCAGCCTGATTCATATCCAATACGGTAACGTCGCAAGATGGACAAGCAATGCTTTTCACGAGCTTGATCGTGTCCTCACAAACGCCGCATCCGGCGCTGAATATCTCTATTTTTCTACTAGCCATGTTTCTTCCTTCCTTTGGGTTGTTCGGTTTCCTCGATGCAAGAGCAAACTTTGGCCGCCTTCTCGCTGTCTTCGTTTCGCTTGCCCTTCCATTGCCTGCGCAGCTCGGTAAGCTCTCGCTCTAGCTGCTGCAAGTCTTTTATTTGTTGCTGGACCGTGCCAATCTTGCCGCCGATCAGATCGATCACCAGATCGCAAGGTGCAGCGCCATGCGCTCGTAATTCAAGAATGTCTTTCACTTCCTTGCTGCTGAAACCAAACGCAAACGCCTTGCGAATGAACTTCAGACGCTCGATATCCTCAGCACTGTACGAGCGGTAGCCTGACTCAGTTCGTTCAGGCCCAGCTAAGAGCCCCTGCGCTTCATACCAGCGAACTGTCTTAGGGCTGATGCCGAGGTCTTTGGCAATTTCGCCGATATATGGGCGTTTTTCTGGCATGATTGAGCTGTGTCCGGCTATCCAAGAGACATCATAAACCTTCCAATGGGCTGGAAGGTCAAGCCCTGCCTGTAAACGCGCCTGATAATACTTGTTATGTTTCTCGTCGTTCTGAAAACCCCACTGCGCGGCGTTTTCAGAACTTGTTCACCATAACTTTTTCATAGTCCGTCCGATAAACTCCCATCCCAAGCCATTTTTGGGGTATCGCGCCTGGATTCTTCTCATGCCCTTTCGCAAATCACCAAGTGATAAAGCGCCTTTGTCGTCGGCTCGTCCGCATAGTTCCGCACCAAGTGACGGTTCAGATCTTTGGTTTGCTCGGGCAAC
Source organism: uncultured Sphingobacterium sp. (assembly GCA_964367725.1). GTDB lineage: Bacteria > Bacteroidota > Bacteroidia > Sphingobacteriales > Sphingobacteriaceae > Daejeonella. The sequence continues at coordinate 1,973 of CAYJAM010000201.1, forward strand.
AGATTGAGAGCCACGTACTGCCCTAACCACACCGCGATGCTTGTATGCGCGGTCACCGTTCCTCGATAGCCATGTCTTTTCAATTCGCTTAAAACCCAATCGCTGTCAGGCAATTCCCATTCGACATGCTCGCGAATAAGGGCATTGTTAGTCAGCTTAAGTGCGAGTTCTTGCGCCTCTTTCGACTCACGACATGGGTAATTTAAAATGACGTTTTGACCGGCAACACGTGCAAACTCGCTTAACGCCTTGCTTCGGTCGTTAGGTTCAATGTGTTCTAACACATCCACCGCCACTACGGCGTCATACGAACCATCAGCAGCCGGTATTTCCAGCACAGATCCGCCAGTGGTTGCAGGGTCAATCAGGTCGATTGCAAAACCTGGAAGAAAGAAGCCCAGCGCCCCGTCATACCCACCAGCGTCCAGAATAACTTTAGCGTTCAGTTGTTTCACTGCTTCTGCTGCGGCTTTTAGGCGCACAAAACGATCCCATGAAAGATCGGCTTTAGCACTCGGATCGTTGACGATGACTCGGGCAATCCCACTAGAAGCTAGTTCCAGTGTCACGCCCTCAATAGGTTTTATTGGTATTGGCATGTCTGTTGTGTCCTTCATCCTCGCTAATGTTTGACGATGTTTGCCATCCTCGCTGTAAGTGCCTTTTCATCAGCATCTAGCCGCTTCCGCATCTTCGCTTTGACGTGGTTGGCTGCGCTTATAAAGGCGCCCGTGTCTTTGTTCGCCTCAAAATTCCTCCAGGTGACTTCGTACAAAACCCCGATTTCCGCTCCCTGTCTGGCAAGCATCCCGCAAATGCGGTTGGTCATCTCTTTTAGAGCCTTGGCGTAAACGCCGTCTCTTTCTGCGTTTGCCTCGTTTTCCCGGTGTTCCAAGTACCACGCCATAGCCTCGCGGGCTAGGGCGGTCTTGGTCTTTCCGTCGATTTTTGCCAGGGCGGCTAATCGCCCCTGGTCGCGCTGGGTCAGCCCCACATACAGGTTTTGATAGGTTTTTCGTCTTGCCATTGCGGTAATACTCACAGTTAAATGCTTCAGCCTGCTTGCTGTTTACAGCTGAACTCAGAGTTATTTGTCTGGCTACCGGTTTGTGCAGTGCCAATAAATCAAGCCTGGTGGACTTCTTGAGCGCCGTGCCGTGCGCTCTTTATCTTGCCTTACCGAACGGTAAAGATACTCCTCCCCAAAAGCCCGAGATTTGCGCCGTCCGGTTTCGGCTCCGCTGCGCTCCGTTTTCGCTGCGTGTCGTTGCCTACTCCACGCCAAAACCACAGCGGTGGTTCTTCGGCTGCTGATGCAGCTTGGTTCTAGTTCTGAGCCCCCCGCACCATCTGCCGTTCTGCCTGAATACCAGCGAACCAGGGCCCCGGCGTCAAGACTGCCGAAGGCACCCGAAGGGCTTGGGCTTGATGCTGGGGGTTCGCTAGTAGGCTCTAAGCCAGGCAGAAGGAAGGGGGGCATTAAAACAATAGGCGCTAGCTCCACTGAGCCAACATCCTCGGTGACATCGAGATCCCCTGAGTCTGACTGAACGACGGAGGGTAAAAAACTTTTTTCTGAACAAGAACCAGAACCACTAGCTACAGGGGCAGGGACACAGGGGGCTATAAGATCTAAAACAGGGTTCTTATCGCCTCCTACACTTGGCAGCGACACCACCGGCGATATCGACCATATATCCATGTGGCGCTTGATGGTCTTATTGCAGCAACCGGCGAGGCGCATTAGCTGACGAAGGGTTACGCGGCGGCCCTGGGCACTCAAAAGTTGTACGGCTGCCCGGATTCTTTCGCGTGCGTCTTCCTCGCGGCCGTCGTTGCCTTTCTTCAGGTCGTCCATGGTCCAGGTCCGGCCCGTTGCTTTTGACCGCGCTATAAGGACCTCTATTGAGCGATCTGTGAGTGGGTAGGGTGTTTGTACCTGGACCGCTCCGGAGGGTCGCCGCCACTTAACGGCTCGCCTGATCTGCGCTTCGACTTTGGCCCACTTCGCCTTGTTGATGTGATTGCAAAAGCCGTTATGCTTCGCTTCGATCCAGGCGGAAATAAGCCTGTAGCGCGGCTCGTCATTCCATTCACCGGGCAGTGCCGGCACGCCGGCGGAACTATCCCCATGCCAGAGATAGTGCTCAACTGCGAGGATCGCATCATGTCGCTGTCCGTTAGCGGTCAAGCCGAACTGCCAGTATCGACGCCCATCTTGGTATTTCTCGGGAATTAGCCGGTAATTAAAGAGGCGCTCGAAATCGGCGGTATCAAGCCGTTCCTCTCGCGCCTGGGCGTTTCCTGAGCGTTGCCGATCGAGCTGTTCTAATTGGCTTTGTATGCGCTTTCTGCTTTCCGTCCAATTATTTGCCCTGGCTTCCAGGTCGTTGAGAAACCGGCTTATGGCGGCGTCCGTGGTCAAATTCTCTCGGCGGTCCAGGACCGCTCCGGTATGATCGAGCCAGGCAAAGCCAGGCTGCAAAGGCAACCTCAAGCCATTGCCACTGGGGAAGATTTCGAGCTGCCCGCCTCGGATCTCATAGCCGTTTGCTATCAGCCAGGCTCTAAGCGTCTCTTGTACTTCGTTGCAGTTTTGCCATTGAGAGAAAAACAGATAAACGTGCCAGCCGCCAGACTCGCTCGATTGATAAACGGTCGCCGTCAGGCTGACGCCTGCCAGTATTTCAAAAAGATTTTTGAGCGCCTGGGCGTCGTGATATTTTCCTCCGGCGTCTACGTCCAGGACAGCGAACCGCGTTTGCTCGCCCCATCGCAAGCCGCACACGCTGCGTTCTTGTCCGGCGACTGCAGCCAGGATCGTTTCATCCGGCAGCGGCCAATGTTTGCTGATCGTTGTCCACGACTTGCAGCCAGGCGGGCGCAAAATTGCCTGTACGCGATTTGGATATAACGCGAAAAGTTTATCTTTGATCCCGACGCAAGGTGGGGAAAGCGCTAAGGCTGAAGCTCCGGTCACTGTCTACCTTTGAAGGTGTGTTGACGTGCCGGATCGTTCCGTGTATTCTTCATGCATCTCGGGAAAATCGCCGACCAAGCAAAACCCGAACTACAATTTGAATACTCAGATCAATCCGTTAAAAGGTTGTCTGGCAGAGGCATCGCTGAAAAGCGGTGTTTTTGTTTTTAGCGGAGTATCTCCAAGCGATATCCAAAGCATAGTATCGCTAGTGGTGTCACTCGATACTGCCACTAACTATAAACTGATTTCATTCCTGTGACTACTGGCCAGCGCACCATTTCTTGAAACGCGC
>CAYJAM010000202.1:0-5239 GCA_964367725.1 uncultured Sphingobacterium sp.
CTTTGAATGAACTCGATCTATGGCCTGAATTCAATATTCAGGCACTTTTATTCAGCCCTGGAAATGAGGAGATGCAAAAGCCTATTGAGTTTTCAGAGAAATTCAAAGCCAAAGATTTTTCAGGAACAAAAAAGCAAAATGAATTACTTGATCAAGCATCCTGGTTAATACAGCTCGATAGCCCTGAACCTTTAATTGATCCCGAAAAACTAAAAGAAAGTTTTTTCAGGCCTGTTGCAGAAAAAATTCAAATGGAAAGGCCGGGTAAAGAGATTGACCTGCACATTGAAAAGCTCCGCGATGATCATCAGTTTCTAAACAGCTCAGAAATTCTGGATATCCAGATGAGTCATTTCAGAAAATCTCTCGATGCGGCAATTGTTCATAAAATACCTTCTATCATTTTCATTCATGGTTCCGGAAACGGTACATTAAGAAATGAAATACATAAAATCATTAGCAAGCATGCCCAGGTAAAAACCTTTATGGACGCACATAAAGAAAAGTTTGGGTATGGTGCGACGGAAATATTTTTAAAATAGCATCAGGAATCAAGAGCAAAGATTAAAGACTAATTTCCAATTCATTGAAAATCTAAATTTTAGAACAAGAATCAAGACCATTTAGTACTAATTGGACATTTTGTAGCATATCAACATTTACTCAAAGTCCTCTCAACATCTTCTTAAAGACCACTCATTGATCGGTACAAGACCAGTACTGAAACGCTCATTAACCTTTGTACAAGACAGTTAGAAACAACAAAAATTATTAGCTTTGCATTTTTACAAAGAAGCCCTAATGTGACTAATTTCACATTCCCTAAATACTATGCTCAACCAGGAAATAGAAAAGCGAAAAACCTTTGCCATTATTAGTCACCCCGATGCTGGAAAAACAACTCTAACTGAAAAGTTTCTGCTTTTTGGAGGTGCAATAAATACCGCAGGCACCGTAAAACGCAATAAAGCAAATCAAAGCAGCACATCTGATTTCATGGAAATTGAAAAACAGCGGGGTATTTCTGTTGCCACTTCAGTGATGGGCTTTGAATATAATGGGAAACGAATCAACATATTGGATACACCAGGACACAAGGATTTTGCAGAAGATACTTACCGCACCTTATCTGCAGTAGATAGTGTAATTCTGGTTGTCGACAGTGTGAAAGGTGTTGAAGAGCAAACACAAAAGCTTATGGATGTCTGCAGGATGCGAAATACTCCTGTTATCATCTTCGTAAACAAGCTTGACCGCGAAGGAAAGGACACCTTTGAACTACTCGATGAACTTGAGAGCAATCTGAATATCAGCGTTTGTCCGCTCTCCTGGCCGATCGGACAAGGTTATAACTTCAAAGGGGTTTATAATATATTTGACAAACAGCTTAATCTATTTAAACCAGATAAATCTAAAATCAGTGAACCGGTGATAAAGGTTAATGACCTTAATGATCCTCTGCTGACTCAATTTCTTCAGCCTAAAGAACTTAAAACACTGCAGGATGACCTTGAACTTGTTGATGGAGTTTATGGCAATCTGGATAAAGAACTTTATCTGGAAGGCCTTCTTGCCCCTGTTTTCTTTGGAAGTGCTATAAATAATTTCGGGATTCGCGAATTGCTTGACACTTTTGTTGCTATTGCACCAAGCCCAAAAAGCCGGGAAGCCAACGAGCGGATGGTAATGGCGAATGAAAAGAATTTTACTGGCTTTGTATTTAAGATTCATGCCAACCTCGACCCTAACCATCGTGACCGAATTGCGTTTTTGAGAATATGTTCCGGAAAGTTTGAACGAAATAAATTCTTCTACCATACCCGACTAGATAAAAAGTTGAAATTCTCAAACCCGGTAGATTTCATGGCAAATGAAAAAAGTCTGGTAGAAGAAGCATGGCCAGGCGATGTTGTTGGGCTTTATGACAGCGGAAATTTTAAGATCGGTGATACACTAACCGAAGGTGAACAATTACAATTTAAGGGAATTCCAAGCTTCTCTCCTGAAATATTTAAGGAAGTAGAAAATAGAGATCCACTAAAATCAAAGCAGCTTGAAAAAGGATTACAACAGCTTACAGATGAAGGAGTTGCACAACTTTTCGTACAACAACCGGGTAACAGAAAGATTGTTGGAACCGTGGGTGAGCTGCAATATGAAGTGATTATGTTCAGACTTCAGCATGAATATGGTGCAAAATGTGCTTTCAGGCCACTAACATTCAGAAAATCAAGCTGGATGACTTCCAAAGACAAGAAAAATATCAATGAAATAATTCAACGCAGGCATCACCATATCGCCACTGATAAGGATGGAAATCCTGTATTTCTGGCAGATAATGACTGGACTTTAAATCTTGCTAAGCGTGATTTTCCTGAAGTCGAATTCCACAACACTTCAGAGTTTAAAAAAGGACAAGCCTGAAGCCCAAAGCAACAAGTATTGCACTAATTGCTTTGTGCCTTTTAACTTATTATATTAATTAAAATATTGTTGGGCCAGGGTTTTATCATGGCCATAAATATCATCACGGAAATGTATCTGACCATTATCGTCAGCCCAGGCGGTAAAATAAACCAGGTAGACCGGTAAAACCTCTTTTAATTTCACATGCTTTTCTTTTCTTTCTGATATAGTACTTAATATTTGAGACCTGCTCCAGTTTCCCGAGTCTCTCAATAAGTATTCAGCAAGTTCGATTGGCTTCTCCACCCTGACACAGCCATGGCTAAATCCACGCTTTGCCTGACTGAATAATTCATCATGAGGGGTATCATGAAGATAGATATCATTGGTATTCGGGAAAATAAACTTCACATCACCAAGATCATTTTTGGGTCCGGGACGGCGGCGTAAAATATACTTCCAGTTACTGGCATTTACAGATCCCCAGTTGATAGAAGATGGACTTACCTGCTCACCTTTTGCGTTTACAACTTCCATATCCAGACGATCAAGATATGAGGGATTTCCGGCAATCTTTGGCGCCAGTTCTTTTTCAATGATACTAACCGGAACATTCCAATAGGGTGAAAGTACAACTGTTTCCATTTTATCACTGAATATCGGAGTACTGTTTAAAGTTTTACCTACAATGACGTTCATGGACATTTTAAGCTTACTCTTCTCAAATACATGAAGTTTATATTCAGGGATATTTACAAGCAGGTAATCAGGTTCAAAGCTTTTTGGTATCCATCTCCAGCGTTCCATATTAAGAATAATCTGCTTTATCCTTTGTTCAACAGGGATGTTCATTATTCTGACAGTTTCATTTCCCAAAGCTCCATCAGGTTGCAAACCCTGATCATTCTGAAATTGTTTAACAGCATTGAATACTTCTTCAGTATAAACAGAATCTGTTCCGCCACTTAATCCCAGTCTTTTTCTTAATGCCGGAATGACTGAAGTGGCCTCCCCTTTTCTTAATTTCGGAGAAGCAGTAATCTTAGCCCAGCCTCCAGATGCCTGAATCTTTCTATAAGATGCCAGTGCAGTTTTAAGCCTTGAATATTCAGGATGTAAGGGGGAAAAACTGGCATAAGAGTACTTACTCTCCCGCTCTCCCAAAACTGTCATTAATGCTTTATGAAGTTTAATCTTGTTCCGTTTCACATCCCATTCTATTTCTTCATTTTCTTTTGGAACCACAACACCTCTATAATAATCAGATGCCCAGACGAAATAGGTAGCAGACAATGCCACATCGATTTCTTTCTGTAACTCTGTAAACTTCGCTGAATCCTTCTTTGCATCTTCCAAATCAGCAAATAATTTAGTGAAATCTTTTATTTGGTAATTTTTGGGATCTAAACCTTCATCATCAGCTTTGGTGATCATGCCAAGCATTTTCTCGGCCTCAGGAACAATTTTATTACTTTTAAACCAGCCCAATTGAAACTCCCTTTCACGGTAAAATGACTTAACCCAATCAAGCTGATCTTTAAACTTTGGCTCGGATTTTACATAATTAATATAGAAAGTACTGTCGAGTGTGGGCTGCACTTTATTAGAAACCATTCTTTCATTCTTTTTCCCCTGGCAGCCCGAGGCAAAAATTATCATGATTGAAGCCGAAAATAAGATCAGACATTTGTTGACTAAATTCTTTCCAAGGTATGTTGAAAGCAAGCCAGGGCTGGACAGTAAATTAAACGGATTGTTAAAATTAATTAAGGTGTTCTTAATCATAGGAGATTCAATTTTTAGTATTTAATTGATTTACAATATCTTACAGCACAAAATGCCTGATGCATTTTTTCTTCTGCCATTATTGCAAGAAATGTGCCGAAAGGTGCAAACATTTTCTATTCAATCTTTTTAAACCGTATAAGTTTGTGCTTAGTTGGAGTTTTCGTAGTACTCTGAGTGCCAACTTGACATAATTTCTCTTTGGAATAAGTATTGATATGATTGAACTGTAACCTAAAATTTAATATTATGCAAGAAAAAGGAACCATTTCGATTCACACTGAGAACATTTTTCCAATCATTAAGAAATTTTTATACTCTGATAACGAGATCTTCCTGAGAGAGCTGGTTGCAAATGCAGTTGATGCCACTCAAAAAATCAAACGCCTCTCCTCTTTGGGTGAATATAAAGGGGATCTGGGTGAGTTAAAAGTTTCTGTTTCGGTCGACGAAAAGAAAAAGATGATCACTATTTCCGACAATGGTTTGGGAATGACAGGCGAGGAAATTAAAAAATACATCAATCAAATTGCATTCTCGGGTGCGACAGAATTTGTTGAGAAATTTAAGGATGCGAAGGACGCGAATGAAATTATCGGAAAATTCGGTCTGGGTTTTTACTCCGCCTTCATGGTTGCTGATCAGGTTGAGATCCAAACACATTCATACCAGGAAGGTGCTGAGCCTGCCCGATGGATCTGCGACGGAAGCACCGAATTTGAAATCAGTGCCGGAACACGTGCTAACAGGGGAACAGATATCATCCTGCATGTAAATAAAGAATCAAAAGAATTTTTAGATAAAATCAAAATCAAAGAAATTCTTGATAAATACTGCAAATTTCTCCCGATTCCGGTACAATTTGGTACCCGCTCAGAGCAAGAGCCTGATGGGGAAGATAAAGACGGAAAACCAAAATTCAAATCTGTTGAAGTTGATAATATCATCAATAATACCAGTCCAATATGGACAAAATCTCCTTCTGAATTAAAAGACGAAGATTATCTTGCCTTTTACAAAGAGCTTTATCCATTCTCAGAAGATCCCC
>CAYJAM010000203.1:0-5216 GCA_964367725.1 uncultured Sphingobacterium sp.
GACCTTGAAATTTCTCTTCGCGTTGATAATATTTCTAATTGCAATAATTTTGTCCGCTCATCGAAATGACGGACCCATTTGCTCATTCCCCCATCGACAAATTGACAAATCACCTCATTGACAAATAAGATGGCTCAAAGAACAAAGACAAGACCGATAGCCACAAATGTAGTCCTCATCCCATTTGCTAATTTGCTCATTCTCAAATTTGCTCATTCTCCATTCTCCACTCTCCCCTCTCCACTACCTAAAACCTATAAGTCACACCCAATTTAACCTGATAATTAAGCCTGTCCCAGCCGGTAATGAAATAATCCGGCGGACGGTTATATAGCACATATTGATAATTAAGCGAACGTATCATAGCGCCTTTAGCACTAAAAACTAAATTTTTATAATCCCAGTCGGCGAAAAGCACAGCACTCATATCCACATACTTTTTCCTGTAATCAATTGGATCATTGTACATCTGATAATAGAAATCGTTATTGTGAATGTATCGTTCAACCTGAATCCCTACTCTTTTTAATCCCTTAAACCAACTAATATCCAGCGACTGAAGATTACTTCCCGGGCCAATGCCTGCTCCCAATACCTGCCCTCTATGGGTATATCCTTGCCTGATGCTACTGTTCGTATACCAACCTCCCTTTACAGGAACGTACGTTTGCTGGAGCTCTGTAAGCTCAAGCGAGGCCTGCAAGTACTCACCAGGACGTTTATTCAAAGGCATAATTTTCCTAAAACCTAGCAAATAAGCCGCAGACCGGTCGGGTTCCCTTAAAAATGAAGTTATACTATGCTTACCCTGATGTCCATATTCCCCATAGATCTCTGCATTTGCTTCCTGCAATACCCATCGGAAGAACAGGCTGGAATACCTGTCTCTGATTGAAGCGGCCTCCATGCTTTCAAAGGGCAAGAGTAATGGAAGATAATCTGAAGGTCTCTTCCCTGCATCCTGTTTATACATCTGGGAGACCTGGCTTGCACCGATAAAGAGTCCCGGAACCCCCTTAGGATGATAGGTTAAAACAAATCCAGAAATGAAACGCCAATCATCCCTTTTGGGCACATACAAAGATTTTCCTTCATAAACTCGATTCTCCTGTGGAGGTAAAAAGCCGGAATTCTCCAGACGTCCTGCGATCAACTGAGCTTCAAAAGAACCAATTGGTGTTTGAACAGGCCGGCTGGTATTTAGCGTGATATGTTTAAAGCCGGGTGCATTATTACTCATGAGCAGGGAACTCCTTCTTCCCGGACCCCACCAGAGATTCTCATTCGAAATACCAACAGAAACCGGGTCGAAAGTTAAACGAACACTACTTTGTCCCCAGAATAATTTTGAATAGGGATCTTCACCATAGCGTTCCGTGATATCAGATACGTTATAATATTTATCATAGTAGTTCGCCCAGACTATATCATATTGTTCACTTGGGAAACCTTCAAACTCAGGATTATCTGCGTACACATATTCCGGTCTTAATTGAATACTCAATGGTCCGTACTTGAAGAATGCTCCGAAACTAAAATGGGTCTGATTCCCTTTTGCAGGAATCATGGTTCCGTCATTCCAATCATATGGCAAAATCGAATTGTACTGATGTTGCAAACTTATTGGTAGTAACTGAACAATGCCCTTATTAGCAGGCACGATTAATCGGCTATTAAACTTAAAAAGACGGTTTTCAGCAGAAATAGTATCAATTCCGGATTTCAATTGATCCCCTGCAAAGAGTGGTCTGATTGTAAAAGAAATGAGTGAATCTGTATTACCCAATAGTTGCTCTCTTCGATATGATTCTTCGAGGACAGGTATGCCAACAGGCAGTGTCTGTGCATAACTTATTCCGGTAAGGAAAAGGATTTGAACCAGGGCAATTATAAAGGCATTTTTCTTTTTCATCTCATCTGAATTCAATCACCTTAACCATCATATTATCAACCGACCAGCTTTCATTACAATTTTTATTTGCTGTATCCGGATCTTCAAGCTGGGCAAAACAACCGATATCCAAAGTGCTTTGAGTATGTTCAATAGTACGTAGTATCCGGTACTTCGAAGTTCCACCTTTAGAATCCTTTAGCTTACAGGCACCGGGCAGATCGGTTTTAATGGTATTGCTATTGGGCTTATTATTAAAGAAAACAAATCCACCATTTACCTGAGATGGCTGTTCTACGGGAAATGCCTGCTGGCAATTAGTACACAACCCATTCGCAAAAGTTGAATAGACTGCACTCCATCCATCTATATTCATGATCCAGATATCAGGTCCATCGGGCTTTACCGCATTCCCATCCCAGGTATCGTGTATATAAAGGTCAAAACTGATTTGAACCATATTATGTTTCGGTAAACTATCTAATCGTAAGAGAAAGCCATTTTGAGAATATCTGCCTATAACCTTTGAACCATTATAATCTTCAATTTTACCATCAATAATTCTGGATAAATTACCACCCTCAAAATCATTCCTGTAAATTATAGTCTCTTTTTGCAAGCCTTTGCAGGATGCAAGAGAGATTAGAATTAGGATATTTACAAGTATGTGTTGAAATCTATTGTACATAGAAAAGTATTGAGTAATGAGTATTGAGTATTGAGATTAAATTGTGCTTCATTTTAAAATATGTATCATCCCGACGCAGGAGGGACCTTCAATTATTTATTATACAATTAGTACCTAAGTTCCCTCAGGGCCAGTTATTTCGAAGGAAGCCCGCCTGACCGGACGGGCAGGTATGACTGAGAAATCTCATCCTGACTGATACAGCTTTAATCAACAGATTTCTCTTCGCGTTAATACCTTCTATTCATTCAAAAATCCAATTATCTCATCCAAATGACGGGACCGTTTACTCAATTGCTAATTCTCTAATTCCCTCCAATCGACAAATTATCCCATTCCTAATCCGTAATCTGTAATTTTTAATTCGTAATTAATCAAAACCTATACATCAACCCCAGCTCCCCATTAATATGGAAAGCATTTTTATTCGCTGACCCATAAGGTCCCGACAACCACTGATAATTCACTGACTCTATCGCCTGCAATTTTGCATTGATGATAAATTTTTTATAGTCCCAGTTACCAACAGCCGCGGCGCTGAAATCTATCCACTGACCATAACCGTATTTATTGGCTAGATCTCCATTATGCTCAAAACGTTCAAACTGCAAGCCAAGCTGTTTCAATCCATTTACCCAACTGACATTCACAGACTGTAAATTTCCTCCTGGGCCAATACCTGCTCCCAAAACCTCTCCACGATTAGTATAGCCATGTATTACTTCACTATGCATATACCATTCACCAGCTTCCCTGAGGATACGATCAATAGATTGCTCCATGTGGGTTAGCTCTATCCCCAAATTGATGTATTCATTCTTTCTCCCTTTATAAGGAATAAGTTTAGTCATTCCAATAGTATATGCCCTTGAATGCTCAGGACTCATCAGGAAATCACGGGTATTATAGGAATGGTCGTTAAGACCATATTCGAAATAAACTTCTGCACGGGATTTAGTTAAAAGCCAACGGGCGAATACAGAAGTAAGTTGATCTCTCCTTTTAACATCTTCAATAGTATTTTTTTTCTGAAAAGCCTGAAAAAGGGGTAGATAATCACCTAAACCATCATCCATATCCTCATGATAGGTCTGAAAACTTCTGGTCAGACCCAGGAACAATCCGGGAAACCAGCGGGGTTGATAACTCAGTACCAATCCCGATAAATATCGCCAGTCATCAGGCAAGCCTTCCTTATAGCCTGATCCCTCAAGTCTGGCGGCAATAATTTGAGTTTCAATTGAACCAATCGGGGTCTTGATCGGACTCGTGGTATTCAATGTCAGATGTTTAAAGCCAGGAGCTGTATTACTCATCAAAAGCGAATTCTGCTTACCTGGCCCCCACCAAAGATTTTCATTGGATATTCCAAATGAGACGCGCTCAAAATTTAGTCGTATACTGCTTTGCCCCCAGGATAATCTCGAATAAGAATCCTGACCAAAACGAACAGGAAGATCTGCAGAGCCGTAATGAGAGCTAAATTCCTTGAAAGCAGCATTTCCTGCAAAGACGTATTCAGGTCTGATTTGAACACTAAGCGGTCCCACTTTTGCAAATAAGCCAGCACTTACCAGGCTTTGATATCCCCTTGCCGGAATCATTCCTCCGTCATTCCGATTATTAGAAGGGTGTCCATTATATCGTTGTTGCCAGAAAAAAGGGAGGACAAGAATTTTACTTCTGCCGGAAGCAGAGCTATAGATTTGCTTACCGGGATTTAAAAAGGTATCTACTTCACTGAGGCTCTTTGCTTGAATATTAAAAGGAAAACTGGGGCGAACTGTAAAAGAAATTGTAGAATCAAGATCTCCATTTAATTGCTTCCTAAGGTAATAGTCTTCTATGGCTATTGAACCAACTGGGAGGCTTTGAGAGAAAACTGGTTCAGAAATAAAAATTAATAAAAAGAGAACGAGATAATACCTTCCTGATATTTTTTCTATAAATAGTAAAAATTCTGAATACGCTCTGATCACAAATTCGATTTTATCTTTGGCTACTGATTAAAGATCAGATATAGATTTGTCGGGAATCTCCACCGGGCTATCAAGCTCTTCATATATAGAATTATTGCTTTTAAATTCAGGCACAATTTCCTTCATCTTCACTACAACCTGCCTGTCTTTATATTCGCAACTTAGTTTAATTAATTCTGAAATATGCTTACTGATGGTCTGAAAATGATATTCCCTTACCTGGGCTACCATGATCTTCTCATGGTGGGTTGGCATGGTATTCTCCAGATCATTTAACAATTCTTCATAAAGCTTTTCACCAGGTCTTAGTCCGGAAAATTCTATGGCAATATCCTGATGTGGAACCAACCCTGATAGACGAATCATTTTCTTAGCCAGCTCAATTATTTTAACCGATTTACCCATGTCGAAAATAAATATTTCGCCGCCCTCACCCATAGACCCTGCCTCCAACACCAAACGGCAAGCTTCTGGTATGGTCATAAAGTAGCGCGTAATATCCGGATGAGTTACAGTAATTGGACCTCCCTTCTGAATCTGAGCTTTAAAACGTGGAATCACAGAGCCATTAGATCCAAGAACATTACCAAAACGGGTGGTTATGAAGAGTGTGTTTACATTTGAACGATCCTCATTCAGGTGACTCAATCCGTTGGTA
>CAYJAM010000204.1:0-5206 GCA_964367725.1 uncultured Sphingobacterium sp.
AAAACTGGGTAAATTCATTGCTGCAATGCATGATGAGAGGATCAGGATAATTGGCAGGGGATTATGGTATATTCGTACCGCCCATACTGAGGCTGATATTGACCACGCAATAGCAGTATCCAGGCGTGTTTTGAGTACTATGTAAAATACTAGCTTTTCTTTGGGATTTGTATTCCATTGGAAATTCTTTCAAATTTGGGTTCTAAACGAAAAATATGGATACTGGGAAGCTTTTGGAAGCTATTCTGCCAAAAGAACGAATAAAATGCCGCTTAATTGACCTGGTTGCTTATGCATCTGATGCCGGGTTTTATTATTTGAGGCCAAAGGCGGTAGTGCAGCCGGTAAGTGAAAAGGAAATCATCTCTCTTCTTGAATTTTCTCACAGGAACAAAATGCCTATGACCTTCAGGACTGGTGGAACCAGTTTGTCAGGTCAATCGATTACCGATGGTATCCTGGTCGATCTGAGCCAGTACTGGAATCAATTGCTTATTGAAGACAATGGGGCTCTTGTACGGGTGCAGCCGGGAATTACCGGTTCGATGGTTAATACCTTTCTTAAAAAGCATAAACGCAAAATAGGACCTGATCCATCAAGTATCGATTCAGCAATGATCGGTGGGATTCTGTCAAATAACTCAAGCGGGATGTGTTGCGGAGTAAGTCTGAACTCCTATCATACAACAAAACACATTCGTTTTATTCTACCCTGCGGAAAGAGTTTTTCGACAGAGAACAAGGCAGATTACCATCGTTTTAAGGAGGAATGCCAGGATATCTATTCCACCCTCTTAAATCTAAAAAATCAGATCGCTGAGAATCCTGCTCTTTCGCAAAGGATCAGGACTAAATACCTTACTAAGAACACAGTAGGATATTCCCTGAATGCCTTTATCGATTATTCTGACCCGCTAGATATTCTTTCGCACCTGCTGATAGGTGCAGAAGGTACACTTGGCTTTATTGCTGAGGCGGTAATGGAAACTGTGCCCGATTATCCATTCAAATCAACTGCCTTTATTTATTTTGAAACCATTTATGCTGCTTGCCAGGCTATTGAACCATTAACAATCTCGGGCGCAGAAGCTGTTGAATTAATGGACAGGGCATCTCTAAGGTCGATAGAGGATCTAAAAGGTGCTCCGCAGATCTTAAAAACCTTACCTGAAACAGCTGCAGCACTTTTGGTTGAATATCAGAGTAACAGCAAAGAAGAACTACAGGCTAAAATTGACAGCCTCCTGCCTCATACCAGCTCATTTTTACTGCTGGAACCTATTAGTTTCACTGAGGATCCATACATTCAGGCCTTTTACTGGAAACTACGCAAGGGCATGTTTCCGGCAGTTGGTGCTGTTCGTGCCAGCGGGACTACCGTAATTCTGGAAGATATTGCTTTCCCTGTTGCTAAACTCGGAGATGCTATTCTCGATCTGCATGTTCTATTTGAAAAATATGAGTATGAAAATGCGATCATTTTCGGTCATGCCAAGGATGGTAATATTCACTTCGTAGTCACTCAATCCTTTAATTCTGCGGAAGAAGTTGTTCGATACGATAAGTTTTTAAGGGAAGTAGTCGAGCTGGTTGTCGGGAAATATGATGGTACGCTGAAGGCTGAGCATGGAACTGGCAGGAATATGTCGCCATTTGTAGAGACCGAGTGGGGCAATGAGGCTTATCAGATCATGAAGAGTTTGAAGCAGGTAGTAGATCCTCAAAACCTGTTGAATCCCGGAGTCATAATCAATGAACATAAGAATGCACATTTGCACGACCTGAAATCTTTGCCTAGTGTGGAGCAGGAAGTCGACAGATGTATTGAGTGTGGCTATTGTGAGCATAAATGTCCGAGCCGGAATGTTACCCTAACGCCCAGGCAGCGGATAGTTGTCAGACGTGAACTGGCTCTGCTAAAAACCAAAGGAGATAATGGTACTCATGCAGAACTCCTACAGCAATTCCAATACGATGGACTTGATACCTGTGCTGTGGATGGACTCTGTGCAACGAGCTGTCCGGTGGATATCAATACCGGGGACCTGGTTAAACGATTGAGGAGAGAAAGTCATTCTGGTTTTTCTAACCAGGTGGCACTTTTTGTCTCCAGGAATTTCCGTTTGGTAACCTATATTGTAAATTTTGCACTCGAGGCAGGTACATTAATCAATACGGTCTTTGGAAAGAATTCAATGAACCTGATGACCAGGGGAATAAAGAGAATCATCCCGGCATTCCCGCTATGGAGTAATCAGTTGATGGTCAGTGGCGCTATTTCAAAAAATTATAAGAATTCAATCGATTCAGAAACTAATAAGGGCCCGGCTGTGGTTTATTTCCCAACCTGTATTTCAAGGGTAATGGGTGGTACCGCAGGTAAAAAGAATATTCCGGATACATTTTTAAGTGTATCATCCAAATCGGGCATTCAGGTTATTATCCCTGAGGGAATTGAATCACTTTGCTGCGGACAGCTTTTCTCATCAAAGGGATATAATCTTGCTTATGCAGATAAAGTAAATGAGACAATTGAGAAGCTCTGGACAATCACTAATGAAGGAATGTTGCCGGTAATTCTGGATGTAACTTCCTGTTCCCATACGCTTCAGCAATGCCGTCCGGTTTTGAGTGATAGCAACAAGGAAAAGTATGATCGTTTAAGCATTTTGGATAGCATTGATTACCTCCATGATTATGTGATACCGGCCTGCGGATCTGTTGAAAAGAAAGGGACTGTGGTTCTTCACCCGGTTTGCTCCTTACAGAAAATGGGTCTTGAACGAAAGTTTGTTTCGGTTGCTTCGCATTTCAGTAATACCGCGGATGTTCCGGTTCATTCAGGATGCTGTGGAATGGCAGGCGATCGTGGATTTCTCTACCCTGAACTGACAGCTTCAGCTACAGCTCCTGAGGCAATGGAAGTAAAAAGGGGAACATATGAGGGCTTTTATTCTTCAGGTAAGACCTGTGAGATTGCAATGTCTGAAGCTGTGGGTAAGAACTATGAGTCTGTTCTGTATCTTGCAGATGAATGCATAAAGGAGTAGATCGGAAATCCAATTAAACCAAACAGGAGGGGCTTTATGAAAGTGAAGAATGTTCTGATTACAGGAAGCACCAGTGGCATCGGTCTTGGTATTGCTAATGCATTCGCAAAATCTGGCTATAACCTTGTTTTTAATGGATTGGAGAAGAATGGTGCTGAAATTGCTTCTGAGATTGGGAAGAAATATCAAATCAAAACTATTTTCTCACCTGCAAACCTTCTTGTTCCTGCAGAGATTTCATTGATGGTAAAAGAGGCATCTGCCCAGCTTGGTGATATTGATATTCTGGTGAATAATGCCGGCATTCAGTATGTTTCGCCAGTTGAAGATTTCCCATTAAATAAATGGAATGATATAATTGCGGTTAATCTTACCGCTGCTTTTTGTACATCTCAGTCAGTTTGGAACGGCATGAAAGACAAAAAATGGGGAAGGATAATCAATATCTCCTCTGCACATGGTTTAGTGGCATCAGAGAATAAATCTGCTTACGTTGCATCCAAACACGGGCTAATCGGATTGACCAAAACCCTGGCCCTGGAAGGTGCAGCGTTGGGAATAACAGTCAATGCAATCTGTCCGGGTTTTGTTAAGACACCATTGGTAGAAAAGCAAATTACTGACCTTGCAAAGCAACAGAATGTTTCAGAAAGTGAAATCATTCAGAAAAGTATTTTGCAAAAACATGCTGTCAAAGAGTTTGTCAGTCCTAAGGAGATTGCTGCCCTTGCCTTGTTTTTAGCTTCCGAAAATGCTTCAATGATTACCGGTACTTCGATGCCTGTGGATGGGGGCTGGACTGCACAATAACAACTACCTCAATCTCTCCGCCGATTTGATCAGTTTCTCATCATTTCTGATGCCCCTGAGCGCTAGAATAACAAACAACACACTTAATGATGGGAGTATTACACCAAGTCCGTAATTCTCTGTTTGTAAGGTGATGTTCCCAAGAACCTCTTTTGCAGTTTGCACCATCCAGAAACTGAAGCCCAGAATACCAGCGATGCAGATATAACAGAGCAACATTTGTTTTTTCCTGTTTTTATATAGAAAAATAGCCAGGAAGGGGATCAATCCGAGTATAACCGTTACTATAGTTAAAGCCAGGAAAGGTTCAGTCTGAACGACATTGCCCCCAATGCTTTCATAAACACCGGTTACTTTTACAGCCTTTGATGTACCATCAGGATTGATAACCTGCAAGTATGGAAATAGAAACAGACTGAAAATCGCAGCGGTAGCAAAAAAAAGCCAGATGGTTTGTACTCGTTGTAGCATGGGTTTATAATTTGAAACAAATATAAATATTTTAGCCTTGGGATTATTCATTCGGACAAGGTATTCAGGCCACGGTTCAGTATCTTTGCCATTTCAATATTAGTTTAGAGATTGAACACAACACAGCGGTATTTTCTGGAACTGGCATATAATGGAACGGCCTATCATGGGTGGCAGATTCAGCAGAATGCCCTTTCCGTGCAGGCGTTGATCAATAAAGCGTTGTCAACCATTTGCAGACAGGAAATTGAAACCCTTGGATGCGGCCGAACCGATACCGGAGTACACGCCCGGCAGCTTTTTGCGCATGCAGATATTCCTCTTGATGTCGATGTGTTGAATCCTAGATTTCTGCTTAGTTTGAATGCGATGTTGCCTTATGATATTGTTGTTAAAAGATTCATCAAAGTTGCACCGGAGGCTCATGCCCGTTTTGATGCAAGTTTGCGTTCCTATGAGTATCATATACACTTTTTCAAAGATCCTTTCCTGCATAATTTATCATGGCTTTTACGCGATAAACCCGATTTGGGCTTGATGAATAAGGCTGCTGAATTGATGATGGAGTATCGTGATTTCAGCTGCTTCAGTAAGTCGAATACCCAAACATTTACTAATAATTGTGTGATTAGCAGGGCAGAGTGGCTTGCTACAGATAAGGGCATAGTCTTTCATATTTCAGCAGATCGCTTCCTTCGAAATATGGTTCGGGCAATCGTCGGTACATTGGTCAGAATAGGCAAGAAGGAAATGCATGTGGAGGATATTCATGGGATTATTGAAAGCAAGGATCGCTCAAATGCCGGTGAATCAGTGCCGGCTTGCGGCTTATTCCTGACAGAAGTTAAGTACCCATATATTTCGGATGAAATTTA
>CAYJAM010000205.1:0-5191 GCA_964367725.1 uncultured Sphingobacterium sp.
ATTGATTTTAAAGAATAATTCGGTAAAAAATACCGCTTACGTTTTATTCATTGTTGCGGCTATTTTTGCAGCATTTAGTATAGGTACTGGTGAAGGAGCGGAGGAAATGGTTGAAGATATGCCTAATATCGGGAAAAGAATAATTCATGAACATGAAGAATTAGCAGAAAAGCTAGCAATTGTATTGTATTTACTTGGGGCCATTTCACTTTTAGGCATAGTTTTAAATATAAAAAATGCCCTCAGAGTGCTTCTGAGGGCGTTTTTTATTAAAGTTATTTTGTAAATCCTTGAATTATAAGGAATTAATATTTCGAAACGGATAAATATTGTGCATAACTGCTTAAAATGTGGAAAAAAACGCCAAAAACGCATGATTTTATTTATTTCAACTGTTCTTTATATGAAAAAAACATTTTACATTAGCTTATAGTAAACAACACTAACCTCAAAACTAAAAGAGTAAAAACATGAAAAAATTCACTGAAGCAAAAAATTTATTCGAATCACTGGAAGCGGATGCTGAGAAATTCTACAGTAAGTCAAACAGCGCTGCTGGTACTCGTGTAAGAAAAGGAATGCAAGATTTAAAAAATCTGGCTCAGGCTATTCGTCTTGAGGTTCAGACTATGAAGAACAAGGAAGCGGCAAAATCTGCTAAGAAAAAATAATTTTGCAATTCAAACAAAAAAGGCCTTGCTACTTATAGCAGGGCCTTTTTTGTTTGATATGATTTAGCCTAAAGCAATTTTAATAATTCCAGCTGGGCTTTGATTTTGTTCCCAGTTGATTCGCTTATTTTAACCAAAGGAAGTCTCATTTGATCCCCGCAAATTCCCATCATATTCATTGCTGATTTTACTCCTCCGGGGTTCCCTTCAGCAAAGCATAGGGATGTAAATTCAGTCAGGCTGTGATGCAGGGGCTGAGCTTCGATAAACTTTCCATCAAGGCACATTCTGACCATGGTTGAAAATATCCCAGGCAGTGCATTTCCAATCACAGAAATAACACCGACAGCTCCCATGGAGATTAATGGTAAAGCAATGGCATCATCTCCCGAAATAAACAGAAAATCCTCAGGCTTATCTTTGATGATTTTGTTAAACTGATCAAAATTGCCGGAAGCCTCTTTCATGGCGATGATATTTTTACAATCATGGGCAAGACGTAAAGTGGTTTCTGCACTCATATTTACCCCGGTTCTTCCCGGAACATTATATAATATGATTGGCAGGGGACTTTCTTCAGCAACGACTTTATAGTGCTGATAAATCCCTTCCTGGGTAGGTTTATTATAATATGGACAAACAGAAAGAATGGCGTCAAATCCCTTTGAGTCAAATTTCTTCAGATCATTCAATACTTCGGAGGTATTATTTCCTCCAATCCCGGCTACCAGTGGTACCCTTCCGTTCACATGGGAGATCGTGGTATCCCAAACCGCCCGTTTCTCTTCACTGTTAAGTGTTGCTGATTCACCGGTTGTACCCAATGAAACAATGTACTCAACACCACCATTTATCATATGGTCGATCACAGTTTTGAGAGCGGCATGGTCAACAGACCGATCTGCCTTAAATGGAGTAATAATGGCTACTCCTGTTCCATGAAATTTGTTCATTATACTATATTTATCCGATAGAAACTCTGCTAATTTAAGCGGAATGGCTCAATATTAAAACGATTTTGCGAATATTAGGCTATTATCACGAAATTATTGCAGCATTTCGACTAATTCCTGGTCAGAGATTATGGGAATTTGAAGCTTAACTGCTTTTTCGAGTTTGGATGGCCCCATATTATCACCTGCAACAAGGTAATTTAATTTAGCAGAGATACTACTTAAAATTTTACCGCCATTTGCTTCAATAAGATCTTTCAGTTCATCGCGACTGAATTTCTCAAATACACCTGAAATGATGAATGACTTACCTTCCAGCTTATTGCTGGCAAGTTCAATTGTATTCTGAACAGATTCAAACTGAAGTCCATGCATCCGCAATGCTTCAATCTGTTCTTTATGGCGGGGTTCTTTAAAATATTCTATAATGCTTTCGGCGATTCGTTCTCCAATTTCATCAACAGAAATGAGTTCATCATAACTTGCATTCATCAGACTGTCAATGTCTTTAAAATATGCAGCGATTTTTTTGGCTACAGTTTCGCCGACATAGCGAATGCCAAGTCCGAAAAGTACTTTTTCAAATGGCATCTGTTTGGATTTTTCAATCCCCTCCAGCATATTCCTGATCGATCGCTCTCCAAAACGCTCGATCTCTTTAAGCTGGTCTTCTTTTTCATGAAGCAGGTACAGATCGGAGATGTGTTCAATAAATCCTTTTCTGTAGAAGGCTTCAATGGTCTCATGCCCTAAGCCTTCAATATTCATAGCCTTGCGACTGATGAAATGCTGCATTTTACCGACTATCTGTGGTGGACAACCTTCATCATTCGGACAGTAGTGAACGGCTTCTCCTTCTTTTCTCAGGAGATTACTTCCGCATTCCGGACAAATATCCGGGTAGCTGATCTTCAATGCATCCGGACTTCGTTTGGAGGTGTTTACATCAATGATCTTCGGGATGATCTCCCCGCCTTTTTCGACCAGAACCGTATCACCTTCATGAAGATCAAGCCGTTGAATTTCATTGGCATTATGCAAGGTAGCCCGTTTTACCGTGGTGCCGGCGAGCAAAACCGGTTTAAGGTTCGCTACGGGAGTCACTGCACCGGTACGGCCAACCTGATAAGTAACTTTTTCAAGTATGGTTTCTACTTCCTGTGCTTTGTATTTATAGGAGATTGCCCAGCGGGGAGATTTGGCAGTAAAACCTAACTCCTGCTGCTGACTGTAATTGTTTACTTTAATCACAATCCCGTCGATGTCATAACTTAAACCGAAGCGTTTCTCATCCCAGAAATGGACAAATTCGAGTACATCTTCAATATTACTGCACAATTTGGTATGCTCACATACATGAAACCCTAATTTCTTAACTGCTTCCAGACTTTCCCAATGGGTATTATAAATAAGTTTATCTGCGTAAAGGAAGTATAAAAAGCAATCTAAGGGGCGCTTAGCAACTTCACTTGAATCCTGCATTTTCAATGTTCCAGAGGCAAAATTTCTAGGGTTAGCATAAGTAACTTCATTGTTTTCAATTCGTTCATTATTCAACCTGTCGAATGCTGCACGGTGCATGAAAACTTCTCCTCGGATATCGAAAGATTCGGGAAATCCACTTCCTTTGATTGTTTTGGGAATTGTTTGGATGGTTCTGGCATTATTGGTTACATCATCACCCTGTGTTCCGTCACCACGTGTAACCGCTCTGATCAGCCTGCCATTTTCATAGCTCAGGCTGATTGAAAGTCCGTCGAACTTCAGTTCACAAACGTATTCAAAATTGCTTCCAATAGCCTTTCGCACCCGCTCGTCAAAATCTTTCAGATCCTGCTCATTATAAGTGTTGCCAAGCGAAAGCATGGGCCATTTATGTTTTACAGTCTGAAATTCTTTCGTGATATCACCCCCAACCTTTCTTGTCGGCGATTCAGGATCCAGGTATTCAGGATATTCCTTCTCGAGTGTTGTCAGTTCTTCCAGCTTTTTGTCGAATTCAAAATCAGAAATTACCGGCTGAGCCAGTACATAATACTTGTAATTATGCTCATTAAGCTCTTTGACAAGGCTTTCAATGCGTTCTTTGATTTCGAAAAGTGACATGAAGCGAAGATAATTTATTCAATTGAGAATTGAGAATGGAGAATTGAGAGTTAAATTAAAGTTTCACCTCAATTCTCCATTTCCAATTTTCCATTCTCCACCCGATAGCTATCGGGTCTCAACTCTCAATTAACTTTACGTTTATTTCCTCAAATATCTCCATATAATTCCCCAGCAGATTTTGGTGATAGTCGTTCAGGATATCTCCAAGCGCAAGTATTTCGCTATCATTAAGCGGGTCTTTCCAGACACGCATACAGATTCTGTTTAAGGCATACATAATATTATGGCTCTCGCGATAGCTTTCGAGGTAGTTGGACTGGATGAACTTATCAAAAAAAATAAAAAATTGGCTTGTATCCTGAATATTATTCAGTTTAAGAAATTTGTTAATCGTTTCCCTGTCGGATTGTCTGAGATGAGAATAGAAATCATCGGTTTGTACATGATTCTCAGTTAATAGTGTACTATCAAGCATTAATTCAAGCGAGATATGGGCTAAAAATGATGGACGAACTACCGAGTTTTTTAGTGCCGGGACAATCGCTTTTTTAATACCTGAAGTGTGTTCAGCAAAGAATTTTGAGTTATGGAAATTACGGTCTACAATCATGTGTCGTCTCCAGCCCTCTAAAATTGAACTTTCGAAATTGCTGCTGAACCGCTCAGCATTTCTTTCCGGATGCAGATTCCAGTCCTTCCTGGCATTTTTTACCAGATCAGGCAAAACTGCACCCAGAACAAGATGGGGGTCTTCACTGTGCCTGTCAAAGTAAAAATGAGAAAGGAAGTTCATTTTACTGGTTTGATTTAAATGATTTTTGTATTGATCAATTCGAGCTGAATTTTAGCCGAAGAACATAAATCTACGAAAATTTTGCCATGCAGAGGTTTATCAATTCTGCTATATTTGCATTCCAAACGATCCTTAAGATAAAATGAACTTTGTAGAAGAATTACGCTGGCGGGGAATGCTGCATGATATCATGCCAGGTACTGAAGAAGAACTTAACAAGCAAATGACATCAGGTTACATCGGGTTTGATCCTACAGCCGACTCATTGCATGTTGGGCACCTAACCCAGATCATGACACTGATACATTTTCAGCGGGCAGGACATAAGCCTTTTGCACTTGTTGGCGGAGCAACCGGAATGGTAGGAGATCCTTCAGGTAAATCGGCTGAGCGTAATCTTCTTTCTGAAGACGTTTTAAATCATAACGTAAAATGTCTTGAGAACCAATTGAAAAAGTTTCTTGACTTCAATACCGGTGCTAACAGTGCTGAGATGGTGAATAACTATGATTGGTTTAAGAATTTTACCTTTCTTGATTTTATTCGCGATGTAGGTAAACATCTGACAGTTAATTATATGATGGCTAAAGATTCAGTCAAGAAGCGGCTTGAGGGTGAAACCGGAATGTCTTTCACTGAGTTTAGTTATCAGCTTGTTCAGGGCT
>CAYJAM010000206.1:0-5148 GCA_964367725.1 uncultured Sphingobacterium sp.
GTCTACCAATTTCGCCACCTGGGCATTTTGTTGTTATCAGGTAACTGTTTTCAGTTGCTAATTACTGGTAACTGATAACAGCTAACAGACAACTCATTACTCGTGCCCGAAGAGAGACTCGAACTCTCAAGGATATAACTCCAACGGCTTCTGAGACCGCAACGTTTACCAATTTCGCCATCCGGGCAAGGCTTTAACAAACTCTTTCCAAATCCTGATTTAAAGCCGATTAATTAGCCCTTTTCTATGATTGGAGTGCAAATATATAAGATTTGGAATAAAATTGGGAGTAAAAGAAATAAAAAGCGTTTGTGGATATTTTTAATTAAATGATATCCCGAAAAGACACGATTATAGCATTTTGAATGCAAGCCCTGCCTTGTTTAACGCATCATTCAATTTGGGCAAGCTGCTTTTACCCATTCCATGAAGCGATAAAATCTCCTTTTCGCTATAAGCAGATAGCTTCTCTAAACTTGTAATTCCTTCATTCTCTAATGCCCGTCGCGCAGATGCTGCGATTAAAGCTAAAAAACTTTCTTTAGGTTTTCTTTCTTCCTCACAAATCGGACAAACAGGACAGTCGCTGCTCTTATAAAACTTATGTCCTTTTGGACAGGTCTTTAAAGTGTACATTCTCTATAATCAGGTCATTAAACAACTATCAGGAATGGTTTGCTGTGATCCGATTACATTCACATAGTTTGTTCGGCTTTCTAAGTGCTATTCTTTACAGGCTCATAATAATGCAATACTGCACCGGAGCTAAATGCTTTTGTCTTTACCAGCTTAAGTAGAGTTCTGTCCTTTATATTTTCAAATAGGGGTAAACCACCACCCACGATCACCGGATAAATACAGAGCTGAAATTCATCAAGCAAATTAAGGTTCATAAGCTGTATGATCAGACTCCTGCAGCCAACCAAAATATCTCCGCCCTCGGAAGATTGCTTTAGTTCTAAAACCTTCTCTTCAAGAGATTTGTCAGACAGTTGAGCGGTATCCCATTCTGTATTCTCCAGCGTATTCGAAAAGACAATTTTTGGAATTTTATCTATAGCGATAGCAAAATCGTCCATTGATTTTTCACCAGAAGGATTTTTTAGCAGAGTTTGCCAGAATTGCATAAGTTGGTACGTTATCCTTCCATAAAGAACCAGACCTGATTTATTTAATAATTCTGCGTAATGCTTATGTATTTCTTCATCCGGAATTCCTGCTGTATGGTCGCAAAATCCATCGAGTGTCATATTGATTCCTGCGATTAGTTTTCTCATACGGAGGCTTTAATTAATTCATTATCATTATGATGAATATTTATGTGGATCTTTTTTCGTCCCCAAATAAATATCCATAATATCGGCAAAATATCCTACCTCAAAATAAAATATTAGAGATTCTAATACGTCCGGTTAAACTTCAGTTGAACATTCTTTATTCAATCTCATCCTATATCATAGTCTCAACATGACTGGAAATCCTTATTTTAGAAACATCAATATAAATAAATGCATAAACTGAAGCTATTTTCTGTATTCTACAAAAGCACGCTAAGTTTAAGCATAGCCTTTGCTGCATTAGTTGCAGTTATAGGGGGTATTACAGTTTTTGGAATAGCATTTATGACGGGAAGCTGGATTTTGAGCCTTTACTATAAAGAGCAAACCCGCAAAAATGAATATGTCTATTATCAGAATATGGGTATAACTAAATCTGCTTTAGTGATATTCTGTATTCTCCTGAATGTTTTGATTGGATCATTCTTCATTATTGTTGATCGTGCCTGATATTTTAGAAGTTGACAGTCTTGCAAAAAGGTATTCTGAACGGGTAATCTTAAGCGATGTTTATTTAAAATGCCTTACCGGAGATATTGTGGGTCTGTTTGGCAGAAACGGTACCGGAAAATCAACCCTGATGAAGATCGTGTTTGGTATGGAGAAGGCTGATAATAAATTCGTCAGGGTGAATGATAAGGTTTTGCTGAGCCAGTCTCAGCTGATAAAAGAAATTTCCTATTTATCTCAGGACAGTTTTTTACCCAATAATTTGACGGTCCTGGAGCTAGTCAACCTTACTTTAAATAATAAGAATGTGGATAGTTTTTTGAATGATGCTATCCTGAGTCCCTTTTTGAGCAATAAAGTGAATTCGCTTTCAGGAGGGGAACTTCGCTATCTGGAGATTAAGCTGTTGCTGAACCTGCCTTCTAAGTTTGTATTGCTTGATGAACCTTTCAATGGTATTTCTCCAATTATTGTACAAGCGGTCACAGAACTGATTAAATCTCATTCGAAATCAAAAGGTATTATTCTGACCGACCATGATTATCATAGCGTTCTGGATGTCGCAAACAGGTATTATCTGCTGAGTGATGGCTATTTGAGATCAATCTCCGGAAGAAGTGATTTGGTGAGACTGGGGTATTTGAATCGTTAGGAATGATTGTTTTTAATCCTGATTCCCCAATTTCCTGTTCTCCACGCGATAACTATCGGGTCACTACTCCTTAAGCCTAAACCGGATTTTGTAGATTTTGCTATTCCCATTTTCACTTTCCATGAGGTATTGATTTAATTCTGAAATAGTTTCAAATTTTTTAGGCTGAATACTATTCCTTTTACTGGTAAAGTATAAGGTTTCATTGGCTTCATCATAGAAAGGGCAGTATTCCATGAATTTTGTGTTGATGGTATTGCCCATGTTTTCTGCTTTGCTCCATCGATTGGCTTTGTCTTTTTTGGAAATGTACAAATCGCCGCTGCCCAGACCTCCTTCACTGTTGTATTTGGTGTAAATCAGAATATCTTCATTTTTAGAGATGAAGGCATTGAATTCGTAGCCGGGACTATTGATTTCGGGACCTAGTAGTTTGGCCTCCTGATAAGCGCCATTGCGGTATTCACATAAATAAATATCATCCTTGCCGATCCCACCCGGAGCGTCGGATGTGAAATACAAATTATTATTTGCTGCAACTGAGGGATAGAATTCGTCGTTTTTTGAATTTACCGGCTTATCCATATTGATCGGTGCAGACCATGGACTGTTTATGTTTTCTCTTTTGACATACCAGATATCATAATCTTTGGCAGTTTGTGCAGTACCGTTCAGAGGCCTGTTTGAAGCAAAATACAGTTTGGTCTGGTCGGGCGATAGAAATGGCTCCATGTCAGAGAATTTTTCGGAGAAGGACATTAATATCGGTTCTGACCATTTCCCATTGCGCTTTTTCATAGACAGGATTTGTGAAATCTCCTGGAAAGGGCTTTGCATCGTAAAATAGATTTCATCATTTTTACTTGAAATGCAGAAATCCCTGATGTTTTGAAATTGGCTGAGCTTTTCGTTTGCAATTTCTACTTTCCCAGTAACCTGGCTAAAGCCAGTGATTGTAAAGCAAATAATTAATGCAAGAAGGAAGTAAATTTTATATGCTGTTCTCATTTTTAGGCTTGGATGATCTGCTGTTTTTGAAATATAAGCTCTGTTATACCATTTGAATCATTTCTAATTCGTTTTCCGGATATGCATGAATTAAGATAATGGAATTGGCTTGTTTAAATATGCTAAATATCTGGTACAGGTACTAATTTAATCATGCGCTCTTCAGGAGCTGGTAATCCGGGGTATAATTTATCCGGTTTATCAAATCATAATCACATTCCCTCACCCAAATTTCCATAAAAAAACTAACTTTGCAATTCTAATACAGGCACCCAAAGAAAACGTTCAATGATCCATTTTTTTGTCTCCCCAATAAACAAAGTTTTTGCTGTTCAAACACCTGCTGAGATCGCTCAGGATGATATAAAAAAACTAAACTGGCTCTTTGGGGAAGCACAAAAATCAGATCAATTGGTCATGCCGGGCTATCATGTGGGTCCGAGGGCTGCGATGATCACCCCATGGAGTACCAATGCGGTCGAGATCACACAAAACATGGGTATTTCAGGCATAATCCGTATCGAGGAATTTGAAAAGGTTCCGGCTGATTTCAATGCCTTTGATCCAATGCTTTCGCAGAAATATACAGAACTGAATCAGGAGATCTATACAATTCATATCAAGCCTGAGCCTATTCTTGATATCAGCGATATTGCGGCTTATAATCAATCCGAAGGACTGGCTTTAAGCCCTGAGGAAGTTGATTATTTGAATAATCTGGCTAAAAAGCTGGGAAGGAAATTAACAGATTCTGAGATTTTCGCCTTTTCGCAGGCTAATTCAGAGCATTGCCGTCATAAGATCTTCAACGGTACCTTTGTGATTGATGGGGAAGAAAAACCGACCTCCTTATTCAAACTGATCCGTAAAACCTCTGAAACTAATCCCAACGATATTGTTTCGGCCTATAAAGATAATGTGGCCTTTGTAAAAGGTCCGAAGCTGGTACAGTTTGCACCAAAAACGGCTGATAAAGCTGATTTCTACGAAGAGAAGGAATTTGATTCTGTTCTTTCATTAAAAGCTGAAACCCATAATTTCCCTACAACTGTTGAGCCTTTTAATGGCGCGGCAACCGGATCAGGAGGGGAGATACGCGACCGGCTGGCAGGGGGACAAGGTTCACTGCCGCTTGCAGGAACAGCTGTTTACATGACTGCTTACTCCCGCTTACTCGAGGATAAGCACGATTGGGAGCATGGTATGCCCGAGCGCCCATGGCTTTACCAAACCCCAATGGATATCCTGATCAAGGCATCGAATGGAGCTTCTGATTTGGGAAATAAATTCGGGCAACCATTAATTGCAGGTTCAGTCCTGACCTTTGAACATGAGGACAGTGGCCGTAAAAACGGTTATGATAAAGTGATCATGCAGGCAGGTGGGGTTGGATATGGCAAACTGGATCAGGCAATTAAACATACTCCACAGGCAGGTGATAAGATTGTAATCCTTGGCGGAGAAAATTACCGGATCGGGATGGGTGGAGCTGCGGTTTCTTCTGCAGATACCGGTGCCTTTGGTTCAGGGATTGAACT
Organism: uncultured Sphingobacterium sp.; assembly: GCA_964367725.1. Lineage (GTDB taxonomy): Bacteria > Bacteroidota > Bacteroidia > Sphingobacteriales > Sphingobacteriaceae > Daejeonella. The sequence continues at coordinate 4,986 of CAYJAM010000206.1, forward strand.
GAATGCGATTCAGCGTTCCAATCCTGAAATGCAGAAACGTGCAGCCAATGCAATCCGTGCTTTTGTTGAGAGCGATCATAACCCGATTGTCTCTATTCACGATCATGGGGCAGGGGGGCATTTAAACTGTCTTTCGGAGCTGGTGGAAGCTACCGGCGGACTC
>CAYJAM010000207.1:0-5146 GCA_964367725.1 uncultured Sphingobacterium sp.
TTTGCAGCTACTTTTTTACCTGCTTCAGTACTTCCGGTAAGGGTAACAGCCTGAACCAAGGGATTTTCAATGACCTGATCTACTTCAGTTCCCGAAATCAAAAGCGTACGGAATAGATTTTCAGGAAAGCCTGCCTCAATGATTATATTTTCAATTTCAATTGCACAACCGAATACATTAGAAGCATGTTTCAATAATGCAGCATTGCCGGCCATTAAGGCTGGAGCCAGAAAGCGAAAAACCTGCCAGAAAGGAAAATTCCAGGGCATGATTGCCAATACAATTCCCAAAGGCTGGAAACATACATAGCTTTTTGATGCATCGGTGTCAACAGGTTCATCCTTTAAGAATTGTTCTGCGTTTTTAGCATAGTATTCACAAACATCTGCGCATTTTTCAATTTCTGCCCTTCCACCTTGTAATGGTTTACCCATTTCAAGGGCCATAAGTACAGCAAGCTCTTCTTTCCTGCTGCGCAGGATTTTAGCCACAGCAAGTAAAAGCTTAGTTCGTAGTGAAAAGGGGGTTTCTTTCCAATTCTCCCAGGCTTGGTGGGTACCGGCAATGATTTTCCTGAGCTCCTTTGGAGTATGTGCCTGATATGATTGAATTACTTGTCCGTTCGCAGGATTAATTGAATTTATGCTCATATCTAATTAGGGATGCTATTATAACCGCAAAATTAATCCTTTAATCAGATTTAGCTGTTTATTTATTATTCAGTTTTTTGATAAGATCAGTTTCTTCCTTGCGATAAGGTCTGCCATCTGGCCAGAAAATGTCGTGAAACCATAATTCAGGCTGTGCACCATCCTTAACAGGTTTATCCCAGGCATATATTGTATTCGTTTTCCCGGAAACCAGTCCCCAATTAATTGCACCAACATTCTCTTTTTGCAACATAGGCATGGTATTGGCGAAAGTACTGTTATTGGTCCTTGCCATATATTCGGTACAGATCAGGGGTCTTCCATGGGTCTTCAATGCCTGTAAGACTCTTTTATGCCACTCTGCTGCTTCATAATCATGATAGGTTATGATGTCGGAATTCAGGACCTGGAATGCATTCAGCTTTTCAAAATCCCACCTCCAGAGAGCAACAGATAATGGCTGATCAGGATTAACTTGTCTTGCCCATTCAAAAACCTTTGTTAACAAAGGCAGAGAAGTGTCAAGTTTGCCAGAATTGCCAGGCTCATTGTATAAATCCCAGAGAAGAATACGCTTATCCTTAGCAAAATGACGCATTACATCCTTCACATAGGTTTCAAGTGCAGGAAAGTTCTCAGTCTCCTTGTAATTCGGATCACCCGGATCCTGAACCCAGCCTGAATTATGTATGCCAGGTTTAGGAGCGGGTTGTTTCCCAATAACTCCAATCTTATTCCAGCAATCGTCAAAAAATACAAAAATGGTCTTGATTTTATGTTTGTCTGCAATACTGAGGTATTGATCGATTCTGCCCTTAAAGCCCACCGGATCTTGTTTATAGGCCAGACTGTGTAAATAAACGCGCATGGTATTAAAACCAATTCCTTCAGCCCAGCCCAGTTCACGATCGATTGTTTGGGGATCAAAACTGGAAGCCTGCCACATCTCCAGCTGATTGATTGCGCTGCTCGGAATAAAATTGGCACCATTGACCCAAGGATGCTCTTTTTGCCATTTATTCGCCTTTTCTAAACTCCATTTACCTGCAATTTGTGCACTTGCATCAAAAGTTATGATTATAAAAAATGCAGCTAAAATGATGTATTTGATCTTCATCTTTAATGTTTGATTTTGGTTTCAATAAAATTAATCTTATGACTGGTATTTTTGTTCAGTTCATGCGGAAAAACATGAATTTAATCCATTTGCCGGATAATTTGTGTTAGATGATAAAATTATAATTCAGGATTTTATTTAAAGGTCTTATAATTATCTTTTGATAATCTTCAGCCTGTATTTTGAAATGCTTTCTTCCAGGAATTGTTTATAAGGCAGGCGAGATGCAATTATTTCAGTAAGAATTAATCCCTCGACGATTTTGATAGTCATAAGGAGGAAATCCGGATAAATATTATGAAAAATATTCTGAAATACTTTTATCTGCCCATTTTTCTGGCTTTTTGTCTGATAATCGGTTCATCATTCAAAATTTCTGAATCTGACAAGATCAAATTCCCTTATAAAAAGGCTGGTTTGACCGAACGTCAGGCTGCTGCGCATTTATTGAATCGTTTTACATTCGGAGTCCGTCCGGGGGATGTTGATGAGCTTGTTAAAATTGGACTTGAAAAATGGTTTTCCCAGCAATTGGCCGCCGGACAAAAGGATGATGAGCTGAATAAGAGGCTTGCTTCCTATGATGCAATCAACCTTAGCAATGCAGAAGTTGTAAAACTCTTTCCAAAGAATGCGCAGATTTTACGATTGGCGATAAAGGATGGCCTGATTACCAAGGATTCAGTTAATCTTTCTGACATGAAGAAGTACCGTGCAACTTTGGCAAAATATATGCTTGATAAAGGTTACAGACCGCAGGCAGAACTGTTCAGGCAGCTTGTTAATCAAAAGATCTTAAGAGCAGTATACAGTAATAACCAGCTTCAGGAGGTTTTAACAGATTTCTGGTTCAACCATTTTAACGTTTCGATCACCAAAAATATTTGTGCTGAATATATTCCGGCTTATGAAAGGGATGTGATCAGGCCTAATGTGAATGGCAGATTTGAAGATTTACTTATTGCTACTGCAAAATCTCCTGCAATGCTCTTCTTCCTGGATAATTTTAGCAGTTCGGGTACAAATGAGAGTACTGTTATGACCGTAAATGATAATGTCAGGAGTCAGGTTTTGGCAAAGGCAAGAATGCAAATGGCCGATTCAAATTCTATGAGGGCACAGGCTTTGAAAAAAGTTCAGCAGAACAGAAAAAATCAAGGTTTGAATGAAAATTATGCACGTGAATTAATGGAACTTCACACCATGGGAGTGGATGGAGGGTATACCCAATCGGATGTAACTCAGGCAGCACGGGTGCTTACGGGCTGGTCGGTTTATCCAATGGACAATGCATATGGAAATCCTCTTAGAAATATGATTGAAAAAGCAGGAGTAGAGAGTTTAAAGAAAAGAGGCTTTGTAATAGATGGAGATTTCCTTTTTGCCGCAAACCGGCATGACAGAGGAGAAAAAGTAGTTTTGGGTCAAAAATTTGCTGCTAATGGAGGTTATGAGGAGGGACTTGAACTTTTAAAAATGCTGGCTAATCATACTTCAACAGCAAGGTTCATCTCCCGTAAAATAGCTATTCGTTTTGTAAACGATAATCCATCTGAAACATTAATTGAAAAGATGGCAGAAACCTATAATCAGAAGGGTGGTGATATCTCAGCAATCCTTATCAGGATGGTATCTTCCCCTGAATTCTGGTCTGCTGAGGCTTTACGTGAGAAAACCAAATCTCCATTTGAACTGGCGATGAGCGCTGTACGAAGTTTGGATGCTGATGTTAGTCAACCATTCCAGCTAAACAATTGGATCAGCCGAATGGGTCAGAAAATGTATTTTTATCAGGCTCCGACCGGTTTCCCGGATAAGGGACAATACTGGATCAATACAGGTTCCCTGCTGAACAGGATGAATTTCGGTCTGGCACTGGCTTCTCAGCGGATTCCCGGAGTCAGGCTGAATTTGCTTGCTTTGAATAAAAACAGGGAACCTGAAAGTTCTGAATCTGCTTTAAATACTTATGGAAAATTAATTCTTCCCGAGCGGGATCTTGAAAAAACGATCTCCCGTTTAATTCCTATGTTAAATGATCCTGAACTTGTTAAAAAGCTTGAAAAGGCAGCATCACTTAATGTGGCGCAAGAACCAAAGCCAATAATGGTAAATGAGGATATACAACAGATGAATGATGGTCCAGAAACAATAGGAAGCCGAACCATGTCGGGGAACAGGTCAAATAGCCATGGGCAAGCATTAAATTCAGGTAATTTGATGCTTGCACAAGTAGTTGGGGTGATTTTGGGTTCACCGGAGTTTCAAAGGAAGTGATATAAAAATACCAGATCATGATATCAAGAAAAGCATTTTTAAAAGCAGGAGGGCTCACACTTTTTGGGATTGGTATTGGCGGAATACCCGCTTTTATGTCTCAGGCAGCCAATCTTGTGCAGGAACCGGCACTATTCAAGAGAAGGAAAATTCTGGTAAGCATATTTCAACGCGGGGCAATGGATGGCTTGATGGCAGTAAGTCCATTTAATGACCAATTCCTGAAAGCCGCGAGACCCGGCCTATTTATGCCCGCAGCTAAGAGCGGCAATGTTCCTTCTTTAATAGATTTAGATGGAAGATTTGGTTTACATCCGGGAATGCAGGCATTCGAATCAGTTTTTCGTGAAAAACGTCTGGCAATTGTTCATGGAATGGGATCGCCCAATAATACTCGTTCACATTTTGATGCTCAGGATTATATGGAATCTGGAACACCTTTTAATAAAGGTACTTCCAGTGGTTGGCTGAATAGGGCTGTTGGTCTACTCGGACATGAAGCAACACCGTTTCAGGCTGTAAGCCTGACTTCATCAATGCCCCGCTCAATGTATGGTGAAATGCCTGTTCTGGCGATCAGCAATCTGCAGGATTTTTCAATCCAGATGCGTGCTAATCCAATGAATGCAAAAAATATTTCAAAAAGCTTTGAAGAGCTTTATGACCAAACTGCTTCCGGCTTATTAAAATCCACAGGTAAAGATAGTTTTGATGCAGTTAAAATGCTTCAGAAGACCGATGTAAAAAATTATAAACCCGCTAATAATGTTCTTTATCCAACAAGTCCGCTTGGCAATTCATTGAAACAGATCGCACAGCTTATCAAAATGGATGTGGGATTAGAAGTTGCGTTCGCTGAATCAGGGGGATGGGATACACATTTTAATCAGGGTGCAGCAAATGGGATATTTGCCAGGAATGTAACTGATCTGAGTCAGAGTATCATGGCATTCTGGAAGGATATGGAAATTTATCAGGATGATCTGACTGTAATGACCATGACCGAATTTGGGAGAACGGTGAAACAAAACGGTACTGGTGGAACCGACCATGGACGTGCATCCTGTAATTTCATACTTGGCAATGATGTGAACGGAGGAAT
>CAYJAM010000208.1:0-5141 GCA_964367725.1 uncultured Sphingobacterium sp.
CCATTTTTCGTTCAGGGCAAATAAATATAAGACAAGCTCAAAATTTTAGACAAAAAAAAGCGACCAGTAAATACTGCTCGCTTTTCTTATTTTTTGGGAATTTAAGCTACCGGATTTTCTTCCAGTGCAAAACCTTCATCTACAAGGATACGTCCGCAATGCTCGCACACAATAATGCGCTTACGCTGACGGATATCCAGTTGTCTTTGTGGTGGAATCTGATTAAAACAGCCTGAACATGAATCGCGTTGTATGGTTACAACAGCAAGACCATTCTTAGCATTGCTTCGTAAACGGTTATAAGCAATCAATAAACGCTCATCAATATGTTTTTCAGCTTCCTGAGCCTTTACCAGAATACTAGCTTCATCCTTCTCGGTCTCAGCAGTAATTGTATCTAATTCAGCCTTCTTAAGTTCAAGATCTTTTTTACGCTCAGTAATGTTAGCTAAAGCACTCTCATAAACTTCAGTTTTATTCTGAATCTCAAAAGAATATTCCTTGATCTTTTTCTCGGATACCTGAATCTCTAATCCCTGAATTTCAATCTCTTTTGAGATCGCATCATATTCACGATTGTTCTTAACATCGTTAAGCTGAGTTTCGTATTTTTTAGTAGCTGCTAAAGCTTCTTTGATCAGATTCTTGCGGGTTACGATCGAATCTTCCAACTCATCAAGATCTGCTTTGATTTTCTGTATACGGGTTTCTAAACCTGCAACCTCATCTTCGAGGTCGGCAACCTCCATCGGAAGTTCACCTCTTGTCTGACGGATCTTGTCGATCTGCGTGTGCAAAGTCTGAAGTTCGAATAATGCCTTTAATTTCTCTTCTACTGATTGTTCCATTAAATCAAATAATTTATGGGGTTTGTGTTCTGTAATGTTAAACGGAGGGCAAAGTTACTAAATTTTTCTGTAATTAATTCCAACAATAATTCCTGTGTAAACTGCTCACTCTCAAAATGTCCAACATCAGCAATAATAAGTTTTCCTTCTGCATCAAAAAACTCATGGTATTTAAAGTCGCCGGTGATAAATATATCAGCACCAGCTCTTATGGCATGAGGCAATAAAAAACTTCCTGAACCTCCGCAAACCGCAACTCTGCGGATCTTTTTGGACCTTAATGCCGTATGTCTGATGACTTTTGCACCTAGTCTTTCCTTCACGAAATTTAAAAACTCCAGTTCATCAGTATCACTCTCCAGATTACCGATCATACCGGATCCTACTTGCGGGTGGCTATTGTTAAGCGAATAAAGATCGTAGGCAACTTCTTCATAGGGATGTGTTTCAACTAGCGCAGCAAGAATTTGCTGTTCCAGTTCAATTGGATAGATTGTCTCAATTCTAACCTCCGGTTCATGATGTTGCTTGCCTAACTCACCTACAAAAGGCTTAGTACCCTCACCGGCTTTAAAGGTGCCAATACCGGTTCCATTATAACTGCATTCAGCATAATTTCCAATATTGCCGGCACCCGCTCTGAACATGGCCAATCTTACTTCCTCAGCATGGCCTTCCGGACAAAAGGTAACCAGCTTTCTTAATGATTCCTCTCTGGATTTTAAAATAAGGGGATTCTTGATTCCAAGTTTATCGCAAATCTTTTTGTTTACCCCAACAGAAACATGATCCAGATTGGTATGAATAGCATATAAGGCAATATCATGCTTTATGGCTTTCATAACTACGCGTTCTACATAGGTCTTTCCATTAAACTTCTTTAAGCCCTTAAATACAATGGGATGGTGAGAAATAATCAGGTTCATGCCCTGCTCAATCGCTTCATCAACAACCGATTCAGTACAATCTAATGAAATAAGGGCTCCGGATATCTCCTTATCAGGATAACCTACGATCAGACCCGAATTATCATAATCTTCCTGATAAGCAAGCGGAGCAAGCGTTTCGAGAAAAGATGTAATTTCTCTTAATTTCATAAACAAAGATACCCTATAAGTTTTGAGTGTAGAAATCCGGAGAATTTTGCATCACCAAAATAATCCATTCGCCGATTGCCGGACCTGAATTTACCAGAACCTAAAATATTATCAGAAAAATTTCAGAATTTATGAGGGGGTTTCAGTATCCTGATTACTCATTATTTTTACAAGCTGAGCACTTTCATAAGCTGCCTTTCGGTTAAATTCAAGGGCAATCGACTTATGATTGACTATATCAATGATGGTTCCTATAAAACACAAGCCAACTGTCAGAAAATAAAGAATACCCATTCCCATTTGACCGGTAATAAAACGCTGAATACCCGCTACTCCAAGAAAACCAAGCAGGGTAAATAAAAGAATTTCCTGGGGATCCTTTCGCCTGTCTGAATAGAACATCACAAAATTTTGAGCCTGGCGTGGGTTCATACCGGCAATTACCTGTTTCAGATAAGAGTACTCCTCAAGGCTCATGCCTTTAAGGTTAATAAGCGGATCGTTTTCCATAATTAGTACGGGTTAGTAATCTTAAATTTAACAGGAATATTTTTAATAATTGCAATATCCGGTAAAACAGAATCAGAAAAGCCGGAATTCCAAACCAGTGATGTTCAATTGATAAGCGAACTTCTCCATGTAATAAAAATCGGATGGAACGGCCCAATCCGCATCCCGGACACCAGCTAAAACCCAGATTCTCCAATGGGCATAAACTGGAATGTGCAGATCCGGATGCCGTGAAAGCCAAAAATAAAATAGCACATACCCAGGCTATTAATTCCAATGGCAGACACATTATAAAGCGAAAAAACCGATTTCTGTTCATTAAACTACCGAAAAAAGGACCTGATAATTCTGCCTTTGGTTGAATAAATATAGTTTAATTTCCTTTTTCAATGTACGAATTGCTCCGTTTTTGCTGCCTTGATCGATTTTTGCTGCACCAAAGCGTATATTTGCAATGAAAATCAGTGCGTGAATATTCGGGATATTATAAATCAGTATAAATCGGACCCCCGGATTGCCATTCTGGCAGAAACCCTCAATAAAGGGAAAAAAGGACGGGTCCATTTAAGAGGTCTGGTCGGATCAAGTGATTCGGTCCTTGCCTTAGCTTTGTATTTTCTGCTGCACAGGCATATGATCTTTGTCCTTCCCGAACGCGAAGAAGCAGCATATTTTCTTAGTGATCTTGAAAATCTGCTTGAAAAAGAAATTCTCTTTTTCCCATCATCGTTCAGAAAATCCTTTGAATTTACCCTGGTCGACAGCAGTAATGTACTTCAAAGGGCTGAGGTTTTAAACGAACTTAACCATTCTGCCGAATACGGAAAAATTATCGTTACTTATCCGGAAGCATTGGCCGAAAAAGTAATAGATCGCTCTGCTCTCGAAAAAAACACGCTCGAAATTGCCGTAGGAAATAAGCTAAGCATTGATTTTATCAATGAATTTCTGATTGAATATGATTTTGAGCGGGTAGATTTTGTTTATGAGCCGGGTCAATTTTCTATCAGGGGAGGAATCGTAGATATCTTTTCTTTCTCACATGATCTTCCCTACCGGATCGAGTTCTTTGCCGATTATATTGAAAGTATCCGGACCTTTGAAATTGAAGATCAGTTATCTGTTGAACAGGTTAAAAGTATCACTGTGGTGCCAAATGTCCAATCGAAATTCCTTACCGATCACAATATTTCCCTTCTTGAATACATCGATCAGGATACCATTGTCTGGTTTAAAGATGTAGAGTTTACCTTCGATGTAGTCAGAAGCGGCTATAAAAAAGCTGTTGAATACTGGAAAGCACTTTCTTCTGAAGATAAGCAGCAAAATCCGCATTGGATCGATCCCAAATTTAATTTCACGGATGAAAAAATGCTTGCTGATCAGCTTCGTGATTTTGATATTCTGGAATTTGGTAAACAGTTCTACTATCAGGCTGATGAGACGATTAATTTTGATATTAAACCCCAACCTTCTTTTAACAAGGATTTCAGCCTGCTGATCCATAATTTTAAAGAAAACGAAAAATCAGGTCTCGAAAATCTCATATTCACCGATTCGACCAAACAGATTGAACGTCTTTACAGCATTTTTGAGGATCTGAATGCCGGTGTAAAATTCAGTCCGGTTCACCTTTCCCTGAGAGAAGGCTTTATCGATCATGCTCAAAAACTGGTTTGCTATACCGATCATCAGATCTTTGACCGTTATTATAAATACAAATTAAAGAAAGGCTATATCCGCAATCAGGCAATTACCCTCAAGGAGTTGCGTGAGTTAAAGCCTGGTGATTTCATTACTCATATTGACCATGGGATCGGTAAATATGCTGGTCTTGAAAAAGTGGATGTTAACGGCAGATCACAAGAAATGATCCGTCTGGTTTATGCTGATAATGACCTGCTTTATGTCAATATCAACTCCCTGAATCGCATCTCCAAATACTCAGGTAAAGAGGGTACTGTGCCGAAAATGAATAAACTTGGTACAGATACCTGGGAGAAACTGAAAAAAACAACTAAAAAAAAAGTTAAAGATATTGCCCGCGACCTGATTAAGCTCTATGCGATCAGAAAGGCACAAACCGGAACCGCATTTTCACCCGACACTTATTTACAAACCGAACTAGAGGCATCTTTCATTTATGAGGATACGCCCGATCAGGTTAAAGCCACAGCAGATGTAAAAAAAGACATGGAATCGGCACATCCTATGGACCGGCTGGTTTGCGGAGATGTTGGTTTTGGTAAAACTGAGATAGCAATCCGGGCTGCTTTTAAAGCGGTGACTGATAGCAAACAGGTGGCTATTTTAGTACCAACAACCATTCTTGCATTGCAGCATTTTAAAACCTTTCAATCCCGCCTGGGTGATTTTCCCTGCACTATTGATTATATAAACCGGTTTAAATCGGCAAAACAGATCAAAGAGTCTCTTCAAAAACTAGCTGAGGGAAAGATTGATATTATTATTGGTACCCACCGCATCGTAAGTAAGGATGTGAAATTTAAAGACCTCGGTCTTCTAATTATTGATGAAGAACAAAAATTTGGTGTCAGCGTGAAGGAAAAATTGAAGCATTTCAGAGCAAATGTTGATACATTGACCTTAACAGCGACTCCGATTCCAAGAACCCTGCATTTTTCACTGATGGGTGCCCGGGATCTGAGTATTATCAGCACCCCAC
>CAYJAM010000209.1:0-5124 GCA_964367725.1 uncultured Sphingobacterium sp.
GAAGTATGAATCACGCGACTCATAGAATAGGATTGATAGGATGATAGGATTTTAGGATTAATAGGATTTCTAAGGCAAACTAATATGAAGTATGAATCATTACAATCATAAAATAGGGTTGATAGGATGATAGGATTGGTAGGATTAGGAAGGCTGCTTTAAGAAAAACTAACACGATTTGTAAATTAATAGCATCAAATATGAATCAAACAATCATTCTAATCCTATAATCCTATCATCCTATTAATCCTAATTAATCCTAATTAATCCTAATTAATTACATTTGATATTCTTTGGCCAATTATTACAAGCTACATTCAAGATTAAACAGTATGTTTAAAATAAAGACTCTGACCATCTTATTCCTTTCACTGACATTCTTCATCAAATTCGCTCAGGGACAAGGCAATGCATATACTAGGGCCGATACACTCAGAGGGGCTTTAAGTCCGCTGAGGAGTTCATACGACATTAATTACTATCATCTTGATATCAAACTCGATATCGATAAAAAGATGATTAGCGGTTCAAATCTCTTTAAATTCACTTCGGTTCAGGATCTAAATCGGCTTCAGTTCGATCTTTTCGACAATCTGAACATCGAAAAAGTGATTTACAAGGGAAAAGATATTCCATTTAACAGAGAATTCAATGCAGTTTTCATCGATTTTCCTGAAAGTATAAAAAAGGGAAGCAAGGAAGAATTCAGGGTGTTTTATAATGGGAATCCAACAATTGCGATCAATCCGCCATGGGATGGTGGATTTACTTTTTCCAGCGATGAGAATGGCAAACCATGGGTTAGTGTATCCTGTCAGGGATTTGGAGCGAGTTCATGGTGGCCTACTAAAGACCATCAATCGGATGAGGTGGATAGCATGCTGATCAGTATTGCTGTACCAAAAGGACTGATGAATGTAAGCAATGGCCGGCTGCGTTCTGCTAAAGACCTTGGAGATGGTTATACCCAATTTAACTGGTTTGTTTCATATCCGATCAACAATTACAATGTCAGTCTTAATGTGGCTGATTATGTTCATTTTGATGATCAATACCCGGGAGAAAATGGAAATTTAACGCTTGATTATTATGTTCTGAGGGAGAATCTGGATAAAGCAAAAAAACAATTCAATGCCAATGTAAAGCCCATGTTCAGTGTATTTGAGAACTGGTTTGGCCCCTATCCCTTTTACCGGGATGGATATAAACTGATTGAAACGCCCTATCTGGGCATGGAACACCAGAGTGCAATTGCTTATGGTAATAAATACCTTAACGGATACAGGGGGCGGGATCTTTCGGGCACCGGACTTGGACTAAAATGGGATTATATCATCATCCATGAGACGGGACATGAATGGTTTGGAAATAATATTACCGCTAAGGATATAGCAGATATGTGGATCCATGAGGCCTTTACGATGTATTCAGAAGCTTTGTATGTTGAAAGCAGGGAGGGAAAAGCTGCCGGTGCGAAGTACATTGCCGGAATCAGGTCAAATATCATGAATAACAAACCTATCATTGGCACCTACAATGTCAATCAGGAAGGATCAGGTGATATGTATTATAAAGGTGCCAACCTGATTCACATGACCCGTATATTGCTGGATGATGATAAAAAATGGCGTGAATTATTGAGGGGGATAAATAAGGAATTTGGACTTAAGACCACCAGCACAACCGAAATTGTGAATTATATAAACCGTGTCACTGGAAAGAATCTGACTAAAATTTACGATCAGTATCTGGGTTATGCCCAGATTCCTGTTCTTGAGTATAAACAGGAAGGAAATCAGGTTTCTTATCGCTGGCAGGCAGATGTAGCAGATTTTGATATGCCAATCAGGATAAAAAGGGGCAATAAAATGGAGTGGATCAAACCTGAAACTGAATGGAAAAAGATAAAAATGAACGCTGCCTTTAGTCCGGACACCCTGAATTTCTACATCCGTCTTAAGCAGATTGAATCTGGAATCAGCCAATCAGAATAAAATCTGAAAATAAATTTATACCCATGCAACTTTATTTCTAAACCCGCGTCTCATCTTAATAAAAACGAAATTATAGGATCGCAAAACCGTTCCGGTAAACAATTAAAAAAAATTAAGATGAATCACCTCAAAAAAATTTTTACCCTGGCATTATTCATTGCTGCCGGATCAGAATTCACAACAGCCAATGCTAAAAGCACTGTTGTTAACAATAAAATAATCCTGACAGATGATGAACGTCAGGTGTCAGGATTCTCCGGAATTACTATTTCGGGAAGACACAATGTTTACATCACAATGGGTAATACCGAAAGTTTACGATTAGAGGGGGATGCTGCTGCGATCAATGAAATTGAAACCAAAGTAGAGGATGGAGTTTTAAAGATTCGCAATAAAAAGCAAATGAACACCCGCAGCTGGAATAATACAGGCAAGGTTAATGTCTATATTCAAGCAAAAAGCCTCAACAACCTGGTGCTTAGCGGTTCAGGAAATGTAGAAGTGAATGGTAAAGTGAAGTCAGCTAATCTCAACAATACCATTAGCGGCTCCGGAAGTATAACAGCCAATATTGATGTTGAGAATTACAATGCTGTAATCAGCGGATCAGGCGAAATCAGTGTAAAGGGGTATGCAAAAAATGCGAAGATCACCATTGCCGGATCAGGTGATTTCGATGGCCACCATTTAAAAACCTCCAATTCCAGTGCAAAAGTCAGCGGTTCAGGCGATATTTCAATTATTGCTGATAAACAACTGGATGCAGTGGTAAGTGGCTCAGGAGATATCAGATACAGTGGTAACGCTGCAGTGAACAGCACAAAAAGCGGTTCCGGCAATATTTCAAAAGGACTGTAAATACAACAGCCAACACTGCATTAAAAAGGGTACTACATTTTACATGAAGTACCCTTTTTACTTATAACTTACAACTTATAACCTATAACTTAAACTCCCAACAAAAGCCTCGCCGGATCCTCCAGCAATTGTTTAACCCGAACCAGGAACCCAACCGACTCGCGTCCGTCAATAATCCTGTGATCATAGGATAAAGCAACATACATGATCGGCCTGATCACTACCTGACCATTCAGGGCAACAGGTCTTTCCACAATATTATGCATCCCTAAAATTGCCGACTGAGGTGCATTTATGATTGGTGTCGACATCATTGAGCCAAATACCCCACCATTGGTGATCGTAAATGTTCCACCGGTCATCTCCTCAATAGTTAATTTACTGTCGCGAGCCTTAACTGCCAACTCTACTACTGTTGCTTCGATCTCGGCAAGAGATTTTGATTCGGCATTCCGGATCACCGGAACTACCAGTCCTTTTGGTGCAGAAACAGCTATTGAAATGTCTGCAAAATCATTGAATACAATTTCTTCACCTTCAATGCGTGCATTAACAGATGGGAAATCTTTCAAAGCTTCACAAACTGCCTTGGTAAAGAAAGACATAAAGCCTAATCCAACACCATGCTTTTCTTTAAATTTATCTTTGTATTTGGCACGCAATTCCATGATTGGCTGCATATCTACTTCATTGAAAGTAGTTAGCATCGCTGTTTCATTCTTAACAGTTACCAATCTTTTTGCTACAGTTTTGCGCAATGAAGACATTTTCTCACGCCTTTCATTTCTTGAACCAGCGGCGGCCTTAACTGCGGGAGCAGCTGCAGCAGGTTTTGCCGGAGCACTTTCCGATTTAGCGGATGCCGATGCATTCAGGGCATCTTCCTTTGTTAATCTTCCTCCAACTCCACTTCCATTCACATCAGCAGGATTAATACCTTTTTCTGCTAATATCTTAGCAGCAGATGGGGATGGAGCACCAGAAGCATAAGTACTGGCTTTTGCATCTTCAACCTTCATTGCCGGACTTTGAGCTTCCACTTTAGGTGCTGCTTCTGCAGCCGGTTTACCTGCAGCCGGACTTCCACCTTCTTCAATACTGCATAAAGGTGCACCAATCTCAAGGGTATCACCCTCCTTTGCAATGGTTTTTAAAGTTCCGGCCTTTTCTGCTGTAAGTTCAAATGTTGCTTTATCAGATTCCAACTCCGCAATAATTTCGTCCATTTCAACATAATCGCCGTCTTTTTTGATCCACTGGGACAATGTAACTTCGGAAATAGATTCGCCTACTGGCGGAACTTTGATCACTAAACTCATAATGGTTTTTCTTAATAGTATTAGTCAATATCAACAACTTTCTTTGCTGTTTTTTCTACACGCTTTTTTACCTCAGAACCTGCAGCCTTTGCTTCAAATGCTTTGGCAATTATAAATAATTGCTGAGCAATATGCTGCTTGGCATAACCGGTGGCTGTACTGCTGCTTTCATTACGTGACACAAGGTCAAAATTAATTGATGACTTGCGGAATTTTCTGGAAATATATGGCCATGGACCCATATTCTCAGGTTCTTCCTGTACCCAAACATGCTCATCTGCATTCTTATATTTACTTCTGACAGCCTCAATCTGATCATAAGGTAATGGATACAATTGCTCCAAACGAACAATCGCAGTATCTTTAATCTTATCTGTTTGCTGCTTTTCAAGAAGATCATAATAAATCTTTCCGCTGCAGAACAATACCCGTTTTACATCAGCCGCCTTTACGTAGGTATCATCAATCAGCTCTCTGAAGCCCCCATCGGTAAATTCTTCAAGTTTACTTACACATTGTGCACTTCTCAGCAGGCTCTTAGGTGTAAATACGACCAGTGGTTTGCGGAAATCGCGTTTTAACTGCCTGCGCAAAACATGGAAGAAGTTCGCAGGTGTTGTACAATTAGCAACCTGAATATTCTCATCGGCACAGGCCTCGAGGAAACGCTCAATTCTTCCGGAAGAATGTTCAGGACCCTGACCCTCAAATCCATGTGGAAGAAGCATCACCAAACCATTAGAACGCTGCCATTTCGTTTCGGCACTGGTTATAAATTGATCAATTACGATCTGTGCACCGTTAGCGAAATCACCAAACTGTGCTTCCCATATTGTAAGTGCCATTGGATTTGCCAAGGCATAACCATATTCAAAACCCAAAACTCCATACTCAGATAAGTGGGAATTATATATTTCGAACTTGGCCGCTCCATTGTCGAGCATAGCCAATGG